>NC_002939.5:987500-1222500 GCF_000007985.2 Geobacter sulfurreducens PCA | reverse complement strand
CTTTGCAACCTCGAACCTGACCGGCATTTGCGTGACAAACCGTTCCACCGCCAGCTCTTTGCGAACCCCGATAACTGAATCAAAACTTCCCGTCATGCCCGCATCGGTAATATACGCTGTGCCGCCGGGCAAGATACGTTCATCTGCAGTTTGAACATGGGTATGCGTTCCGACGACTGCACTGGCCTTGCCGTCAAGATACCAGCCAAGAGCAATTTTTTCCGATGTGGCTTCCGCATGGAAGTCGACAAAAATAAGCGGTGTCGACTCCCTCAGTCTCTCGATTTCCTGATCGGCGGCACGAAACGGGCAATCCAGGTTGTTCATGAATACCCGCCCCTCAAGATTCAGAATGCCAACCGGCACTCCTCCGGCTGTGCGAACCACAGTTGATCCGCGCCCCACGGTGCCGGGAGGGTAGTTTGCCGGACGCACCAGCCGCTCTTCCCGACCGATGAAGGAAAAGGATTCTCGCTTGTCCCAAATGTGGTTGCCACTGGTCAGGACATCGATCCCGAGCGAGAAGAGCTCCTTTGCCGTCTCCTCGGTGATCCCGAAGCCACCGGCCGAATTTTCGCCATTGGCTACAACAAGATCCACCCGGTGATGATCCACGAGCCGGTGAAGTTCACGGACAAGCGCCTGTCGCCCCGGGCTCCCGACAATATCGCCAATAAAGAGGATATTAACGGGCATACTCTATGGCGCGGGTTTCCCGGATAACATTCACCTTGATCTGACCGGGATAGGTCATCTCGGCCTCGATCTTCTTGGCGATGTCCTTGGCCAGCAGAACAGCCCGCTCGTCAGAGACCTCTTCGCTCGATACCATGACGCGGATTTCTCTGCCGGCCTGAATGGCAAAGGAGTTGTTCACACCGCCAAAGGAACAGGATATCCGTTCAAGGTCCTCAAGCCGCTTCACGTATGTTTCCATCATTTCCCGGCGCGCCCCCGGCCGTGCGCCTGAGAGGGCGTCAGCGGCCTGAACGAGGACGGCGAGGATCGAATTCGGCTTTTCATCCTCGTGGTGAGCCATGATGGCGTGGACAATTTTGGGTGACTCACCATATTTACGCGCAAGTTCAGCGCCGATGACCGCGTGGGATCCTTCAACCTCATGGTCCACCGCCTTGCCCAGGTCATGGAGCAGACCGGCGCGCTTTGCCTGCTTGACGTTGATGCCCAACTCCGAGGCCATGATGCCGCAGAGGAAGGCGACCTCAAGAGAATGCTGGTAAACATTCTGGCTGTAAGACGTGCGGTATTTCAACCGGCCGATGAGCTTGAGGATTTCAGGATGGATGCCGTGTACTCCGAGGTCAAAGGCCGCCTGATCACCAGCTTCCTTGACGGCTTGTTCCACTTCCTCCTCTGCCTTGGCCACCACTTCTTCGATGCGGCCGGGGTGAATCCGCCCGTCAGTGATGAGTTTCTCAAGGGCGATCTTTGCCACTTCTCGGCGAACCGGATTGAAGCCTGAAAGAATAACCGCCTCGGGGGTATCGTCGATGATGAGGTCGATGCCGGTGGCCGCCTCAAGGGCCCGGATATTGCGGCCTTCACGACCGATGATTCGCCCCTTCATTTCGTCGGAGGGGAGGGCTACCACCGATACGGTCTTTTCGGCAACGTACTCGCCCGCATACCGCTGAACGGCAAGAGAAATGATTTCCTTGGATTTCTTGTCCGCAGTCTCGCGGGCCTCCTCTTCGATGGCCTTGATCCGCTTGGCTGCATCAAGTTTCGCCTCGCTCTCCATGGCGTCCATGAGGATCTTCTTGGCTTCGGCCGAGCTCATGCCGGAAATCTGTTCAAGCTTCGCCCGTTGCTCGGCCACGAGCGCATCAAGGGATTCCTCTTTCCGGTTGAGAGACTGCTCCCGCGCAAGGATACCCTGCTCCTTCTTCGTCAGGTCGGCATCGCGCTGATCGAAAAGGTTCATCTTTTTATCGAGGTTCTCTTCCTTCTGCTGAAGGCGCTTTTCCAGAGTCTGAAGATCCTTGTGCTTTTCCTTTGCTTCCCGCTCGAAATCGGCTTTTGCCTGATAGACGACATCCTTGGCCTGAAGGGCGGCTTCCTTGCTGATCGTTTCAGCTTCGCGCTTGGCATCCTCTACGATGCGGGAGGCGAGTTCTTCGGCCTTGCTTACCAGAGAATCAGAGAGTTTCTTGCGCAGCAGGTTTCCAATCAGAAATCCCGCTCCTGCCGCGAGGACGATGAAAATAATTGCCAGTTCTATCTTCAATGTTCCGGTACCTCCTCAGGTATATTTCTAACCGAGAGGATGAATGATCCTCTTCTCGGTAACGATCAGGTCGAGTGCCACATCGTGAGGCTCTCCCCGTATTTCATCGACGAGCTGGAAATCGTAACAAAAACCGACAAGCCGGCCTGTTCCCTCCAAATGATGGAGTGCCCGGTCGTAGAACCCCTTCCCATAGCCGATCCGGTGGCCTGCCAAGTCAAAGGCCACCCCCGGCACAACAATGATGTCCGCGCAGTCGGGAGCAACGGCCTTTCCCGTCAGACAGGGCTCAGGAATACCGAATGAGCCTGAGCGGAGTCCTGCCGGGTCAGTCACTTCGATGAAACGGAGCTCGTCGCCGCACACGGCAGGCAGAAGAACCGTCTTTCCTTGGTCGAGGGCAAGCCGCAGCACGTCACTCGTATCGACCTCCCCCCTGATGGGGGCGTAGAGAGCAATGACCCGGGCATTCCGGAAGCCCTCGCTTTCCACAAACGAGCGCTGAATGGCCTCGGATGCCCACCGGGCCTCGACAGGGGCCAGGGACTTCCGCAGCGCAAGCATTGACTGTCTCAGAACGCGCTTGGGCATTGAATCGCGTGACCGTGACACAGAGTCATCGGTCAATAACGGTACACGGGGACGGGTCCGAGGAGGGGAGGATTCCTGGAGGGTAATTGGAGAAGATATGCCGGCGTCAGACAGGAAGGAAGGCTATGCTTCGGGTAATGTCGTATGGCGTGACGAAGTATGAAACCGTAGCGTCGTGATTACCCTCTCCGCATCTCTGAAAATTCCTGCAGGCCGTTATCAGTAAAAACAGCCAAAACCTCTGCTGATTCGAACGGCGAGGTTTTCTGTTGAAACTGATCCATCTTTCCGTAACCAACCCGAACCGCTTGTACCGCACTTTCTATTTATAAACTCTCCCGAAGGGAGTCGAGAACCGGCGAATGTCAGCCGGACAGGCCCTCACAGAAGGACATCTTCAATACGTCGCGTCAGCCGCCGAAGCTTGTCGCCACCAGCATGACGCTGCTCTTCAAGTTCCCTGGAAAGGGAAATACACGTTTCAGCCAGATTCATGAGTGCCAGGATAATCGGAACCTGAGGGTCCCCCACCGGCACCTGTGCTCGTGCCTCCGCAAGCTTACGGTTCACAAGGGCTTCAACCTCGCCCACGCGCTCCGCCGAGGAGGTGCTTTTAACGGTCAACTCGCGCCCGAGGACCTTGATGCGGTGGGACTGCTTGTCGGGCACTAGATACCTTCGAGTTTCCGCAGGATACCGTCAATCCGGCCCTTGACCCCTTCGCGCTCCTGCTGAAGCCTTGCATTGTCCGCTCGAAGCTGTTCGTTCTCTCGCTTCAGGGCGCCATAGCGCTCGAGAAGCATGTCAAGACGCCGTTCCAGATCCGAAAACAGTTCCGTATCCATAAGCAAACACCTTTTTAGGGATAAAATAATATATTCTGCTCTGTTGTTTAGTCAAGGTCATTTATTGAAAGAGGGCTTCCACAAATTGGGAGGGATCGAAATCCCGCAGGTCGTCGATGCCCTCGCCGACGCCGATGTAACGGACGGGAATCCTGAACTCATTGCAGATTGCAACCACAATTCCTCCCTTTGCCGTACCGTCAAGCTTTGTCAGGGCGATGCCGGTAACCTGGGCTGCCTCCTTGAAGAGTTTCGCCTGCGAGAGGGCATTCTGTCCCGTTGCCGCGTCAAGAACCAGCAACGTCTCGTGGGGAGCCCCGGGGATCTCCCGCGACATGATGCGGCGGACTTTTTTGAGTTCCTCCATGAGGTTTACCTTGGTATGGAGACGGCCGGCGGTGTCGACGATGAGGATGTCCGCGCCACGAGCCACGGCCGCCTTGATGCTGTCGAACACAACGGCAGACGGATCCGCCCCTTCCTTGTGGCGGATCACGTCGACGCCGGTACGCTCGCCCCATATCTGGAGTTGCTCGGCGGCAGCAGCGCGGAAGGTGTCGCCGGCGGCCAGAATCACTTTTTTCCCCTGGGCGGTAAACCGGGCCGCGAGCTTGCCAATGGTAGTAGTCTTGCCGACACCGTTGACGCCGATGACCATGATGACGAAGGGAGAGGCACCTGTTACGTCCAGTTGATGGGCGTCACGGGCAAGGCGACCGTGGATATCCTCCTTG
The DNA here is from genome assembly GCF_000007985.2 of Geobacter sulfurreducens PCA. Taxonomy (NCBI): domain Bacteria; kingdom Pseudomonadati; phylum Thermodesulfobacteriota; class Desulfuromonadia; order Geobacterales; family Geobacteraceae; genus Geobacter; species Geobacter sulfurreducens. The sequence continues at coordinate 1,218,082 of NC_002939.5, read as the reverse complement.
AGCGCCTCCCGGAGGGCCTCGCCGTCCTTGAGCTCGTTGCGGGAGAGGCGCTGCTCCAATCCCCTGATCAACTCGACGGTGGTCTGGACGCCCAGATCGGCGGTAATGAGTATCTCCTCCAGCTCCTCAAGGGTGTCGGCGTCAATCTCCTTCTTGCCGAGCACGAGACGATCGATGCGTCCCACCAGGCTATCGCGGGTCTTGCTCAGCCCCTGTTTGAGCCGCTCGAACAATCCGGGGCGCCGGTCTTCCTGCTCCGGCGGTGCAGCGACATCCGCAACGGCGGACGTCGTTTCATTGACTGCCTCTTCCTGGTCACGATCGCCGCCGGTAACCTTACCCCAAAGTCCCTTGAAAAAGCCCTTCCGTTCTTCCGCCATCTCAGTATATCTCCTTGGCCAGACATTCTACGGCCGATCTGAAGTGAATGAGCGCCCGGCCGGGTATGGCACCGCGCTCCAGCGTCATCACAAGGGAATAGTCATCCCCCACCGGTCCCACAATGGCACGGACCCCCGCCGTGGTAATGACCGCCTCCAGGACGGCTCCACCGGAAAGCCGCTCCTGGAGTGCCTTGAGGTGCGCGAGGAGAATGCCTTTATGGGCACCGATGATTTTGATTTCGTAGTCATCCATGAGGGCATGCTGTTCGACAGCCTCCCCCTCCCAGTCGGCAAGAATTGCGCCGGTTGCGCCGGGAACCGCATCGACCAGCTCGGTCAGAATCCTTTTGAACGGCACGAATCACCTCGGACGTTGGTTAGTTCAGCTTGACCGACACGCTCTTAGACACCCCGGGCTCCTCCATGGTCACGCCGTAAAGAGTGTCGGCAACGGCCATGGTGGCCTTGTTGTGGGTAATGATGATGAACTGCGACACATCGCTCATCTCCCGCACCATATCGTTGAACCGGCCGATATTGGCGTCGTCAAGCGGGGCGTCGACCTCATCGAGAAGACAGAAGGGTGTCGGCTTGATGAGGAAGATGGAAAAGATCAGCGCCACTGCGGTAAGTGCCTTCTCACCGCCCGAGAGGAGGGTCACGTTCTGGAGTTTTTTCCCGGGGGGCTGAACAATGATATCGATCCCGGTCTCCAGCAGGTCTTCCTCGTTGGTGAGCCGCAGTTCAGCCCGGCCTCCGCAAAACAGTCGGGGGAAGACCTCCTGGAACTTCTCGTTGACCAGAGTGAAGGTTTCCAGAAAACGCTTGCGGGTGGTCCGGTTGATTCGCTGGATAGCCTGCTGGAGCGATTGAAGAGACTCCTCCAGATCATCTTTCTGCGACGAGAGGAACGCGAACCGCTCCTCCAGCTCCCGGTACTCCTCAATGGCCGTCAGGTTCACTTCACCGATTTCGTCGATCAACCGGCCGAGCTCGGCCTGGCGACGAGCGGCCGCTTCCTCGTCAAAGGGCCTGTCGGCATAGGATGGCATGACCTCGCGCATCTCCAGCCGGTACTTATCCGCCAGGGAAGAAATCAGATGATTGAGTTCAAGGGTGAGCCCGGACAGAGTGAGCTTATGGGCAGCCACTTCGTCCCGGGCTGCCTCGCACTGATGACGAAGCTCCCGCAGCCCCGTCTCTTCTACCCGAACCGCCTCGACCCGGGCATCAAATTCCGAGCGAAGGCTCCGGGATAATGTCTCGGCTTCGGCATACGCCGCAAGATGGCCCTTGAGATCGTCCTCGGCGGCGGTAATCGCAACCGCAAGGTGCTCCCGTTCGGCGGCTGACGATTCCCCTTCCCCCCGTAGCCGGCCAATGCGTTCACGCAGGTCCCGGATCGACTCCTCGGTTCGTACCGTGGCCCGGGACGCGGCCTCCCGCTTTTCCCTGAGCTGGGCTCCCTTGACCTTGAGAGCCGTGACCGCATCACGGGCGGCTTCGATTGTACGGCGGCTAACCGTCAGGGCTTCCTGCGTTCTCGCCACTTCGGCATCGAGCGCTTCCCGCTTCGCCTCGCGCTCAGCGCGGCGGCCGTCGGCGTCGGCAATCTCTTCGTCCAGAGTCCTGCGTTCGTCCTGAAGCTGCTCGTCCTCAATCCCCGCAATGGCGATTCGCTCCTCGATCCGCTGGCACTCTTCGCGGGCCCGCTGAAGATCCTTCTCGGCATTGACGAACTGGATCTCCGTCTGGTGGAGGATTTGCCGAAGGTCGCGCACCTCCTCCTCCAGCCGGGAACGCTCCCCCCGGAGCTCCTCCCGGCGCGTCTCGGTTTCACGCACAGCAGATTCGAGGCGCTCCACGGTTCCGGAAAGCTCCCTGATCTCTCTCTTCTTGTGAACAAGTCCCTGGCCGGCGTTCTCGGCGGAACCGCCATTCACGATCCCCCCGCCAAAGGCGAGGTCACCCTGGAGGGTAACGAAGGTTGCCCGAGGATACTGCCGGGACAGGGAAAGGGCCTGGGCCAGGGTATCCGCCAGATGGACATCGGCCAACAGCGGTTCGATCAGGGGGCGCCAGGCTGCGGCAATGGAAACCCGATCCAGAAGGGGCGTGGCCCCGGTAACGGATGAACGGTCATCGGCCGGGATGCCCGCCACGATAATGCCGCAGCGGCCGCCGCCCGATTCCTTGAGATGGGCAATGGCGTCCAGGGCCGCCTCGTCGCTCTCGCTGAGCACATACTGGAGCCGCTCGGCGCACACTGCCTCCAGGGCCGTCTCGTAATCGGCGCCGGTCTCCACCGCATCGGCAAGCACGCCGCCGAACCGTCCGGCAAAACGCTCGGACAGGAAAAGGTTGCGAACCCCCTGGCCGTATCCGGCAAACTGGGACTCCAGTTCCTGAAGCGAGTGGAGACGCGAGGCCGCCCGCGAGAGCTCGTCCCGGCGGGTGACGAATTCCCGTTCGGCCTCGGCCAGCCGCTGCCGAATCTCCTCTTCGCGGCGGATCACGACCGGAAGACGCTCCTGAAGTTCGGCCTTTGTCCGGCCAAGACCGGACACCGTGCCGTCGAGCTCATGCACCTTGCCCGTGGCCTCCACCAGCCGCTCCTGAAGCAGGGTTCCCTCCCGACGGTTGCGGTCAGCACGCTCCGCGAGACCCTCCAGACGGCGGACAGCGGCGGTTCGCTGGTTATTGAGCTGGGCGATCTCGGACAAGAGCGAGAAAAGCTCACGGCGGGCTTCGTCCAAATGGGCGGCGAGTTCCCGCTCGGCGCCGGTCATCTCTTCCAGTTCCATCTCGCGCGTTTGGAGGCTTTCCTCTTCCCCTGCCACCTCAACGGCAAAGGATCCGCTCTGCTCCACCAGTCGGGCGAACTCTTCCTCGGCGGCCACAAGCTGCGACCCGGCGGTCGCGAGCTCGACGGCCACGCGCTCCTGCTGGCGCTCCAGGGAGGACAGCTCACGGCGCTGGAACTCGATCCGGCTTTCGCATGCCTGGATATCCGCCTTCTGCCGGAAAAGCCCTTCCTGCGCGGTGACGACTTCCTTTTCCCGCTCGGCCAGGGCAAGCCGATGCTCGGCAAGCTCCAGGTCCCGTCGCTCAAGGTCGGCAGTGAGAGTGCTCTCGCGGGAAACCGCCTCGCGCAGCAGGCCCTCGATCCGCTCCTTTTCCGCGTCAAGGGCAGTGAACCGCCGGACCGAGGCATGAATTTCGATCTCGCGGAGCTCCTCGCGATATTCCCTGAACCGTTCAGCCTTCTTCACCTGCCGCTGGAGAGAGTTGAGCTGGCGCTTGATCTCGGAAAGGATGTCGCCGATTCTGAGCAGGTTCTGGCGGGTGAGATCTATCTTCTTGAGCGCGACCTGTTTGCGGGCCTTGAACTTGGTGACCCCGGCCGCCTCTTCGATGATGAAGCGGCGCTCTTCGGGCTTGGAGTGGAGGATCATCCCGATCTTGCCCTGCTCGATGATCGAGTAGGCGCGGGCACCGACGCCGGTGTCCATGAAGAGTTCGGTGATGTCCATGAGCCGGCAGGGGGTTTTGTTGAGAAAGTACTCGCTCTCCCCATCCCGGTAGAGGCGTCTGGTAATCTGTATTTCGCTGTAGCTCAGATACTTGGCCGGCACCCGGCCGTCATCGGTGGCAAAAACCATGGAGACTTCGGCCATGCCGAGGGGCTTGCGGAACTCGCTGCCGCCGAAAATGATGTCCTCCATGGACCGGCCGCGCAGGTTCTTGGCCGACTGTTCACCCATGGCCCAGCGGATGGCGTCGACCACGTTCGACTTGCCGCAGCCGTTGGGCCCGACAATGCCGGTAATCCCCTGCTGAAAGTCGAAGGAGACCTTGTCGACGAACGATTTAAAACCAACGATGTCCAAGCGCTTGATCTTCATAAACCGGGCTATAGTAGCAGAGGGTAGATGGCTTTGCAAAGGCAAAGCGGAACGTTTACCAGAGCCCCTTCACGCACTGCCGCGGCTACGGGATGCTTGCCAATCGTACCCGATTGATGCTATGTATCAGGCCTATCCGCGGAGGTGCCATGAAAGAGCGGACCAAAATCCTCCTGATCGACGATGAAGAAACGGGACGCGAAGCCCTCACCCTCCTGCTGAAGGCGGCCGGTCATGCGGTGAAAAGCGCCGGGGCGGGCAGCGAGGCCTTCCAGACCCTTACTCGCGACACCTTCGACATTGTCATTACCGACCTTTTTCTCCCCGACGCCAGCGGTATCGACATCCTGAAAAAAGTCAAGGAAGACGCCCCGCTCACCGAAGTGATCCTCATCACCGGCCACGCCTCGGCAGAAACGGCAGTGAAGGCGATGAAAGAGGGTGCTTTCGACTACATCACCAAACCCCTCAACTTCGACGAACTGAAGATCATTATCGGCAAGGCCGTGGAGAAGCGGCAGCTCTTGTCCGAAAACGTCTACCTCCGGAAGCAGCTGCGCGACAAGTTCGAATTCGCCAATATCATCGGCAGCTCTCCCGCCATGCAGCACGTCTTCGCCCTCATGAAGCGGATCGTCAAAACCGACTCGACCGTGCTGATAGCCGGCGAATCGGGGACCGGCAAAGAATTGGTGGCCAAGGCGATCCACTTCAACGGCGGGCGACGCGACAAACCGTTCATTGCCGTCCACTGCGGGGCTATCCCGGAAAACCTGCTGGAATCGGAACTTTTCGGCTACGTCAAGGGTGCGTTCACCGGTGCGATGCGGGACAAAATCGGCAAGTTCGAAGCAGCCAACGGCGGAACCATCTTCCTCGATGAAATCGGCACCATGCCGATGCAGTTGCAGACAAAGCTCCTGCGCGTGCTTCAGGAAGAGGAAGTGGAACGAGTGGGCTCCACCCGCCCCGTCAAGATCGATGTCCGGATCATATCGGCCACCAACCTGGATCTGGCGGAGGAGGTCAAAAAGGGCAACTTCAGGGAAGATCTCTTTTACCGGCTCAACGTGATCCCCCTGCAGCTCCCCCCCTTGAGGGAGCGGGTCGAGGACATCCTCCCCCTGGCCAAACACTTTCTTGCCAAGTACTGCAAGGAGATGCAGCGACGGAACATGTCGCTTGCCAGCGACACGCTCGAGGCACTGGAAAGCTACCAGTGGCCCGGTAACGTGCGGGAGCTGGAGAACGTCATGGAGCGGGTGGCGGCCCTTACCGAAGACAACACCGTTACCGTTCAGGACCTGCCGCACAATATCCGGGAGGAGGGATTGACCCGCCTGACCGGCAAGGGGGTCGACCTCGTAAAGGTGCTGGCTGAAATCGAGCGGGGGATGATCAGGGACGCGCTGGTCCTGTCAGAGGGGGTCAAGGCTAGGGCCGCGGCGCTGCTCAACCTGAACAGGACAACCCTGGTGGAAAAGATGCGGCGGCTCGGCATGCCGCTCTGACAGGATTTGCCCCTATCTGATGCTTCAGTAGATTACGCCCGGCGTTATGACGGGGTGACGGGCTGATGGGGGCAACACCGCGGGCATACACTCCCGAACGAGCGGCAGGAACGCGGGAAAGCACCGGAGAAGCCCTGCGGGGATTTCAGCGCCTCACCGCCGCTTGATCCGGAAGACCGACGTGAAGGTTGCCGCCTTTATGCCATTGCCGTCGAATACCTCGGCAGTTCCCCTGATCGTCCTCTCATCCTCCCGCACCGCCTCCGCCACGGACTTCACGGTGCCGCCGTGGATCGGGGCGTGAAACTTCAGCGTCATCTCCATGGTCACAAAATGGGACCCTTCGGGGAGAAGGCTCTTGATGGCCATGGCAACCGCGGTGTCGGCCAGGGCCGTTATCGCACCACCGTGCATGAGCCCTTTTCCCTGAGCGTGCTTCACGCGAAACGGCATGGTCAGCACCGCCCGTCCCCCGTCAGCCTCCTCGATGGTCATCCCCAGGTATTCCTCAAAAGGGGCGCAGGCGATCCACTCGGGCAACTCGAACGGCAGCGCCGTCTCCTCGGTCATGGGCTCTTCATAGAGATGCTCGTACATATCCTTCCACCTCCGGGACACCTGTCAGGCCTCCCCTCTTCTCACGCGCCGGCGGTCAGCCCCTTAGATTCCCAGTATCTCCGCCTTTACCGTCTCGTCGATGAGACTCTCCTCGATGGCTTCGCGCACCCAGGGCTCCCTGCTCGTGGCCAGGACCCGGGCGGCCCCTTCGGCAACGGCCGGCACCTGACTCCACAGGGCATTGCGAATTCCGCGCAGCTCATGGGCATCACCCCTGCGGCCTCCGGCGAGTTCCCGGCACCTGCCGCAAAGAAGCGCCAGTGTTTCCTCCGACGGTTCGTCGTCAGGTTGGTAGTCCCACGGGCGCAGGTCATCCTTCCCCTCGCACCATTCGCAGGCGAAGCCGGCCCGTTTGGCGAGCGCCTTGCCCAACAAGCCTATCTGCTCCAGCCGTTCCCTGTTTGCCTGGTATCCCTTAGCCATTCCCCGTCACCTCCTGTCCCCCTTGCCGGGGACCTCCTTGCCCAGAAGCCCCATGACCTGCCGGACATCGTCCCACACGTCCCTCTTCCTTTCGGGGTTACGCAGCAGGAAAGCCGGATGAAGCGTCGGCATGAGAGGGATGCCGTGATAGTCGTGGAACCGTCCCCGCAGCCGCGAAATGGGCTCCTTGGTACCAAGGATGGTCTGGGCCGCAAAGGTGCCCAGTGCCAGAATGGCCTCGGGCGCCACGGCCTTCACCTGGCGGAGCATGAAGGATGAGCACGCCTCGATCTCGGCGGATGCCGGATCGCGGTTGTGCGGCGGCCGGCATTTGAGCACGTTGCAGATGTAGACGTCCTCGCGGGCGAAGCCCATGGCCTCAATGATTTTGGTCAGGAGCTGCCCCGCCTCCCCCACGAAGGGCTCGCCGCGCAGATCCTCGTCGCGACCGGGCGCCTCGCCGATAATCATGAGGCGCGCGGCGGGATTGCCGACCCCGAACACGAGATTAGTCCGGCCGGCGCCAAGGGCGCACCGGTGACACCCCCCCATCTCACGCCGGATATCGTCCAGGGTTTCCCGCGCGTCACCGAAAACGGCAGACGCAGAGGACGCCTCCGCCGCAGAGACACTCGGCGCGGGAGCGGCCAGAGGGAGGCCCTCTACACCCGTCTCCCGGACTTCCTCCAGATAGCGGCGCAGGGAAGCGATCACCTCACGCGGCGTGTCACCGGTCACGGCAAACTCCTTTACTTTTTTCTAAGGGTTCAATACGATTATGCAATGCTCTTCGCCGCCATTCTGCTCATCATCATCGCCGTGCCCGTTGATGCCTTTGCCTGGGGAGCCGGTATCCACCTCCAGCTGGGAACGGCGGTCATCAACAATCTCGCCGCCGTAAACCCCGCCGTGGCGGCAGTCATCGGCCAGTATCCCCACGATTTTCTCTATGGGTGCATCGCGGCGGACATCACCATCGGCAAGAAGTTCACCCACTATCTTCAGCACTGCCACCGCTGGCGAATCGGCATGAAGGTCCTGGAATACGCCTGGAACCCGCCCCAGAAAGCGTGCGCCTACGGCTATCTGGCGCACCTGGCGGCGGATACGGTCGCCCACAACTACTTTGTTCCGTACAAGATCATGGGCAGTTTCTCCACGCTCACCCTCAAACACGCCTACTGGGAGATGCGATTCGAGACCTTCGTCGATCGGGACATCTGGGAAACGGCCCGCACGGTCTGCCTCGAGAACTACAAAGCGAACGATGCCCTGCTACGCAACGTACTGTCGGACACCATCTTTTCCTTTGGCACCAACAAGCGGATCTTCAACTCGATCCTCCTGGTCTCGCGGCTGGAAAAATGGCAGCAGGTGCTCAAGACCATGTCGGATTCATCGAGCTACGTGCTGGAGAACGGCGACCGGGAAGAGTTCATGACCCTTGCCGAGGAAGCGGTATTCGACTTTCTGGCAAAGATGGAGGAGTCGCGTTTCTACTTGGCTGACCCCACCGGTGAACGGGCTTTGACCGCAGCGGAGGCGGTGAGAAAAAACCTGCGCCTGCTCTACCGGAGCGGCAAGCTCTCCAAGGATGATGCCTTTGCTCAGGTGGCATCCCTCAAAGGACGCCTCCGCCAAGCCATCTGGGAGCCGCAGAAACTTCTCCAGATCCTCTCCTCGGCCTGACGCCCCTGGCCCGCGCTTACCCCGCCTTTTTCCTCAATTCCGCCACCCGGTCAAGAATGAGGGCCGCCATTTCGTTCTTGGTCATGAGCGGCAGCTCCTCACTGGTCCCGTCACGATAGAGAAGGCGGGCAATATTGGTGTCGCCGTGGAATCCGGCGCCTTCCAGGCTCACGTCATTGGCGACCATCATGTCAACATTCTTGGCGACCAGTTTTTTCCGGGCGTTTTCAAGCAGATCGGCAGTCTCGGCGGCGAAGCCCACCAGCAGGCGCTCCCCCTTGATTCCTCCAAGTTCGGCAAGTATGTCGGGGTTCTTCTCCAACTCGATCACCAGCGAGTCGGCATTTTTCTTGATCTTTCCCGTCGCGCGCACTACAGGACGATAATCGGCCACGGCTGCGGCCTTGATCACAACCGTGGCCGCCGGCAGGGCAGCCATGACGGCAGCGCGCATCTCCACGGCCGACGCAACCCGCACCGTTTCCACCCCCCAGGGGGCATCGAGGCAGGTGGGGCCTGAGACCAGTGTCACCTCCGCCCCGCGGCGCCGGGCGGCCCGGGCGATGGCATACCCCATCTTCCCCGACGAGTGGTTGCTCACGAAGCGGACCGGATCGATCTCCTCCTGGGTCGGCCCGGCCGTCACCAGCAGGTGCTCGCCGGCAAGGTCCTTCGGCGTAAGGGCGGTGACCGCCTCCTCGAAGATGATCTCGGGGGACTGGAGCTTTCCTTCACCCTCCCAGCCGCAGGCGAGCATTCCCCGCACCGGATCCGCGAACAGGTACCCGTGGCGCCTCAGTCGCGCCTCGTTTTCCTGGTAGAGGGGATTGCGGTACATGTTGCAGTTCATGGCGGGAGCGATCAGAACCGGTGCCCTGGTGGCCATGACCGTGGTGGTGAGCATGTCGTCGGCGATACCGTGGGCGATCTTGCCGATCACGTTGGCCGTGGCCGGCGCGATGATGAAGAGATCGGCCCGGTCCGCCAGCGAAATGTGGCCGATTTCCCGTTCAGCGATGAGATTGAAGAGTTCCGAGTGCACGGGGTTGGAGGTTAGGGTCTGGAACGTGAGCGGAGCCACGAACTCCGTGGCCGCTCGCGTCATGATGACATGGACGTTCGCTCCTGCCCCCGTGAGCAGCCGTACGAGTTCAACGGCTTTGTAGACTGCGATGCCGCCGCAAATACCGAGAACGATCTCTTTTCCCTTGAGCATTGGGCCTCCGCCGCGCACTGTTTCCCAGGGTTTCCGCGTGCGCGCTAATCCGTCAGGTAGGGGTTGTACCGCCGCTCCCGGCCGATGGACGTTGCCGGACCATGGCCCGGATAGACCTCAGTCTCGTCCGGCAGGGTCAGGAGTTTTTCGCGGATCGACGTGATGAGGGCCTCGTGGGAGGAGCCTGGGAAATCGGTGCGCCCCACCGATTCCTCGAACAGGGTGTCACCGGTGAGCACCTTTCCTTCCCCCTCCAGAAGCAGACAGCACCCCCCCGGCGTGTGACCGGGCGTATGAAGGACCCGGAGGCTAAGGGTTCCCACGGAAAGGGTCATGCCGTCCTCCAGAAGCGAGTCGGGAGCCGGTGAGTTCTCCGTATCGAGACCATACATGGCGGCAACGTCCGCGGCGCGGTCGAGGAAGTGGACGTCGTCCCGGTGGACCAGCAGCTTCGCCCCCGTGGCTTCCAGCACCTTCCGGTTGCCCCCCACGTGATCAAAGTGGCCGTGGGTGTTTATCACCATGCCAACCTTGAGCCCCAGTTCGCCGACTCGTTCGAGAATCCGCCCGGACTCTGCTCCCGGGTCCACGATTACCCCTTCGCGGCTCTGCTCACAGCCGAGAATGAAACAATTAACCCCCAGCGGGCCGACGACAACGGTTTCGAAGATCATGATACACCCTCTCTACGTGGAATATATGCTCAGAACAGATCCAGATTCTTTTGCAGGGTCTCGAACGGATTGTTGCTGAACCCCTTTCGGGCGGTGTTGCCGCTTTTGCGCTCGGCCTCCGCGGCCCGAGGGGCAGCCGGCAGCGATACCGGCTCCGGCTCGAGCACCATGAGCTCATCCGCCCCTTCCCGGTATTCCTCCTCGCCGCTGTAGCTCTCCTTGTAGAAGTAGCGGTCATAGAGCCGGTGATAGGAGGTCCAGCGCCCCAGGTTTTCGCTTTCCTTGCGGATATGGGTCCTGATCCCGTTGATCTTGGAGTCCAGATCGTCCAGGTAGTTGAGAATCGTTGCCTCGACAGTCTTGGGGCGCTTGGGGGAACCGTATTCGTACTGACCATGGTGGGACAGCAGCATGTGCTTGAGCAGCATCCCCAGCTCCGGCGGGAAGCCGGGAATGGTCGAAATCCGCTCCTGGAGCATCTCCACGCCGATGGTGATATGGCCGATGAGTTTCCCCTCGTCGGTGTAGTCGAAGGAACGCAGGTACGTCATCTCCCGCACCTTGCCCACGTCGTGCAACAGGGCACCCGCCACCAGCAGATCGCGGTTGAGATCCGCGTAGAGGGGGACGATGGCGTCAACCAGGCGGGACACGGCCAGTGAGTGCTCCAGCAGTCCACCCAGATAGACGTGGTGCATCCCCTTGGCGGCCGGCGCGGTCCGGTAGAGCTCCATGAAGGAAGAATCGTCGAAAAAGGCCTTCATCAGCGCTTTCAGGTGCTGATCGGAAAAGGTTTCCACCAGGGCCTTGAGCTCGCTCTCCATCTCGGCAATGGAGCGGTCCGATTCGGGGAGAAAGTCCGCCAGGTTGACCCTGTCTTCGGGAACCCGCACCAGCTCGGAAATGATAAGCTGCATTTTGCCCAGGTAGACCGATGCCTTGGAGCGGACGCCAACGAAGTCGTCCTTATCGAAGGAGGCCGACAGCTGGTCAACGTTGTCCCAGACACGCCCCTCTATCTCGCCGCTTTTGTCCATGAGCCGAAGCGTCATGTAGGGCTTGCCGTTCTTGGCCATGGCCATGATCTTTTCCTTCACGAGAAACACGGAATCGACCAGATCGCGGTCATGGATGCTCGCTATGAAAATCTTGCTCAAAGTGTTCTCCTTGTGTCTGCGGATATGCTCCGCGCGATGGCGTCGGCCACGCGAATACCGTCCAGTGCGGCGCTCATGATTCCCCCGGCGTAGCCGGCACCTTCCCCTGCCGGATAAAGACCGGGGAGCCCCACTGATTGCAGGTTCTCTCCCCGCACAATGCGAACGGGTGCCGACGTACGGGTCTCCGGTGCGGTGAGGGTTGCTTCGGCGGTCAGGAAGCCCCGCATCTTCCGGTCGAAATGGCGAACTCCCTCCCGCAACGCTTCTGTCACGGCGGTGGGGAGCACCCGATCCAGCTCCGCCTCGCGAACGCCGGGGCGATAGCTCGACAACCCCCGCCCCCCCCCTTTCATGCCGAGAAACGCAAGCAGGTTCTGAGCCGGCGCCCGGTAATCCCCACCGCCCGCCTCAAAGGCGCGTCGCTCCAAACGGCGCTGGAACCCGATCCCGGCCAGGGGGGACTGGTCTCCGAAATCATCAGGTCCGACAGTAACCACCAGGGCGCTGTTCGAATACGGAGAATTACGCAGATAGGCGCTCATGCCGTTGGTCACCACCCCTTCCGCCTCGGAGGTTCCCGCCACCACCACCCCGCCGGGGCACATGCAGAAGGAATAGGCGGAGCGTCCGGTACGGGAATTGTTCCAGGCCAGGGCGTAGTCAGCCGGCGGCAGGGTTGGATGGTGGCCCGCGCCGTATTGGATCCGGTTGATGAGTTCCTGGGGATGCTCCACCCGCACTCCCACGGCGAAGGGCTTGGGTTGGAGAAGCGCCCCCCGGCGCAGCAGCATCTCGTAGGTATCGCGGGCGCTGTTGCCCGGAGCGAGAACAAGCGCATCGCAGGGGAGTTCGTCAGCCCCGTTAACCACCGCGGCCTCCACCGCTCCGCCGGAAAGTGTCAAGTCAGTCAGACGGCTGCCGAACCGGATGTCGAACCCCGCTGACAACAGCCACCGGCGAATGGAGGCAACCACCAAGCGTAGACGGTCGGTGCCGATATGGGGCTTGGCAAGATGGCCGATCTCTGGCGGAGCGCCGAAACCTATCAGTTTGTCGAGTACGTACCTGATGTTCGGGTCATTCACCCTCGTGGTCAGCTTGCCGTCGGAAAAGGTTCCGGCGCCCCCTTCCCCGAACTGGACGTTGCTCTCCGGATCGAGCACGCCCCTATCCCAGAAGGCCTGAACATCCCTGCCCCGCTCCTCCACGGGCCGGCCGCGTTCGAGGATAGTGGCGACAAGGCCGTATTCCGCCAGGCGCAGTGCCGCAAAAAGCCCGGCGGGCCCCATGCCGACGATAACGATGCGCTGGGAAGATTCAAGAGATGGAAAGGCCGGCGGTTCCGGCGGAGCACTTGCGGCGACATCGGGATCGTGGCCGTGGCGGGCCAGAAATGCGGCCTCATTGAGGAGCGAGCATTCAACAGTGCAGACGAACTTGATCCGTGACTTGCGGCGGGCATCGATACTCTTGCGGACGAGCCGGAAATCGACGATCTCCCGTTCATCCAGAGAAAACCGCCGGGCGAACATCCCGCGCAGCAGCTCATCCCCCTGGTCCGGGGCGAGAATGAGGTTGCGTACCAAAAGAGGCATCGATTTCTTTCAGTTCCCGCTCCGGCCGTGTTTTTTCCGGTCCAGTAGCTGTTCCACGATAATCACGATGTCGACCGGACTGGTCGATTTGGACACGTGAACCCGCGCGCCCATTTCGGGTTCGTCGTGCTCGTGGGGCGCATCCCTGAACATAGAGGTGAGCAGCACAATGACCGGTTCCTCGTCCCCGGCAAGGCGCCTGATCTCGAGACACGTACTCACCCCTCCCATGGCGGGCATGATGAGGTCGGAGATGACGGCATCGGGCCGATGGGTGATGAATGCCTGAACCCCCTCCGTACCGTTGGAGGCCTGCACGACCCTGAAGCCGCTCTCGGTGAATGCATCCGAAAGGACTTTCAGGAAAAAGGCATCGTCATCGATAATAAGGATCGTTCTCCGGCCGGCGTCCATACGCCCTCCGTCGTGCGTTGAAAGTGTGGGCAATCATACAAAATCACCCGTGAAAAGAAAAGGGCAAAGGGCCGGTTCACACTCCGGAAAGAGGAAGCCGGATAGCGAAGACAGTGCCGCTCTCATCGCTCTTCTCAACATCGATCCGCCCGTCATAGGTCTTGACGATCCTGAGCACCACAGCAAGGCCGAGCCCGCTGCCGCTCGTCTTGGTGGTGAAGAACGGGTCGAATATCTTCGCCACGTGCTCCCGGGGGATACCGGGGCCCGTGTCGGCAATTCTGATGACCATGTTTCGCTCGTCCTGGTCGAGCACCACCGTTAGGGATCCCCCGTCGTTCATCTCGTGGATGGAGTTGAGAAAGAGATTGGTAAAAATCTGCTCGATCTCGGCCGGGTCAGCCTGGAATGGAGGAGGGATCCGACGGAACTCTTTCACCACCGCGATGCCATGGAGCGATATCTGGGGACGAAACGCCTCGAGGGTCGCCTCAATGACCCGATCGAGCCGGACCTCACTCAACTGGAAGCGGGGCCGCTTCGAGGCATCCAGAAGCTTGCGCATGATGTCGTCTATCCGGTCGGCTTCCTTGAGAATCTTGTCGACATAGCCCACTTTTTCCGGATCATCAAGCGTGCTCTTGAGCAGTTGGGCGAACAGTGAAATGGAGTTGAGGGGGTTGCGGATTTCATGGGCCATGCCCGCGGAGAGATAGCCGAGAGATGCGAGTTTTTCGGACTGCACGATCTCGGCCTGGGCCTGCTGAAGGGCCTCGCTTTTCTGCTGGACGCGGCGTTCGAGCTCCTGGTTCCATGCCTCGATCTCCGCCAGAAGCAGCTCACGCTCCTGGAGCAGCTCCTGGTTTCTGAGCTCGACATCCCTGATCCGGAGCACATTCTCGATCCGCTCGACCAGATTCTGGTTATTGAACGGTTTGACGATGTAGTCTGAGGCCCCTGCCTTCATCAGCTCTACGGCCAGTTCCTCGTTTCCCTTGCCGGTGAAGATGATCACATACGTGTCGGGGTAACGCTGCCGGATCTGCTTGAGCGCGGTGAGACCATCCACCATCGGCATCATGTAGTCGAGGAGCACCATCTGCGGCCGGCACTCTTCCAGCACAGCCATGCCGGATGTGGCGTCTGACGCGGTATGGACCGTGTAGCCGCGATTTCTGAGAACGATGGAGGTCAGGTCGAGAATGACTTTTTCGTCATCGATAATAAGGATGGTACCCTTGGATTCATTCTTTTCCGTCATCATGGCTGTATGGCGTACTTTCAGGGGTGAGTGGACTGCGGGTCGTGCAGTCATAGCAGCTGACGGACCGGCGGGCAAGAAAAAACGAGGGGCAGCGCGGTGGCTGCCCCTGTCTGTTGCCCTGTAAGGGATATGTCTCAGACTTCGGGCGGGCGCACGGTCATGACCGGGCACTTGGCATTGCGAACAACGCGTTCTGCCGTGCTGCCGAACAAGAAGTGGTCGATCCCCTTGCGGCCGTGGGTTCCCATGACAATCAGCGAGGCATCCTCCTCTGCCGCCTTCTTCAGAACTTCGTCGTAGGGAATCCCCGAGACGATGCAGCTTGTGTAATTCTCATGGTCCTTGATTTTTGTCCGGCAGAATTTGTCCATCATCTTTTCGGCGGCCGCCACGATTTCTTCTTCCAGCTTCTCGAAGGAAACGTGGGGGACATAGAACCCCCGCAGATCAACCGGCTCATTGATTACATGGATGACAACAAGCCTGGCACTGAACTGCTTGGCAAGCGTAAGGGCATAGTCAAAGGCATACTCCGAGTTCTCGGAAAAATCGGTCGGAAATACAATAGTGCTGAACGGCTTCATCTCATCCCCCTTGACGTTGAAGAGTTTAATGACAGCTTTCCTTGAAGATCTTCGTCAGGATCGACTTGAGTTCATCAAGTTTTACCGGCTTGTTGATGTATTCGAAGGCCCCCAGATTCATGGCTTCGATGTAGGACTCAACCCCCCCGTAGGCGGTAATCATGATTACATTGCTGCGGGGGAAGCTCTTGTTGAGTTCTCTCAGGAACGTGATGCCGTTCATTTCCGGCATATTGATATCGGTAACGATAACGTTGACTTCCCGCTGTTGAAGATAATTGAGCGCTTCAAAGCCGTTGGAAACGCTTGCGACTTCGAATCCCTCCCGCTCCAGGAGCTTGGTCAGACCGATCCGCGCATTCTCCTCGTCATCAACTACCAGAATTTTCTTTTTTATCTGCTGGGCCAAAGAAGTGAACTCCCCGGAATATGTGCATATCTCTGATTGAGTCTAGCATGGGGCCCCCTGCTGTCAAGCAGATGCCTCAGCGGCCTTGCGGGACGAAGCGACCTGCTGCCGCAGCTTTATGGCGGTAAGAATGAGGTTGGCGATAATTGATACGAAATAGATTTCGTCCTCATGGAATGACCTGATAGACGTGGTATTGAGGTTGATGACGCCGTAAACCTCCTTCTTGTCACCAATGGGAAAAGAGAGCATGGAGTTGTACTTTTCCTCCTGGAGCTCGGGGAAATAGCGATAGCGGGGATCCTGGGAGGCACGGCTCAGGGAGATGTACTGGCCATCGCGGGCAACGGAGCCCGTTATTCCGTCCCCGATTTTGATCCTGATCTTGCCGATGAAGGCAGGGTCAAAGCCATGGGTCGCTGCGAGAACGACCTCGTCTCCCTCGCGCAGGTAGATATTGCAGACGCTCACCTTGAGCTGCGTCGCCACCTTGGCGGTCACATGCTGAAGCACCTCGGGAAGATCAAAGTCGGAAGAGACGAGCATGCTGATCTCTTCCAACGAAATAATCTCAAGGTGCTCCCGGTTGGCCCGCTGCATGGTTAGGACCATCTTTCCCCGCTCACTTTCCAGCAGAGGGCTGAAGCCGCCCTTCTGGAAAAAAGGGTTCACGGTCTTAACCTTTTCGGTCATTGTGCGGAAGTCGGAGAAGCCACACGAGCAGGTCAGCTTGACGCGGTACGGATCGATCCGCTCGCCCTTCATCACTCTTCCGCACTTTCGACAACGCGACAGATGCATGATTCACTCCTTGCGTGAGTATGAGTATACCATCGGTCACCGCTGTTGCGGTGAACTCCTAATCGCCACCGCCATCAGCCGACAAAACCAGATGGGCCGGCTTCCCCTCTTCACCGAGCACACCAAGGGGTTTCCCATTGAACTCTCCCTCTACCCCCCCGGCATTGCCGACATCCAGTGCAAACACGCGTTCGCCCTTCCACTCGATGAGGTCGCCCGCCTTGAGGTCATACTGCTGGGATACCGACTCGTCGATAGTTATATTAAGCCACGAGTCTTTATTGATTTTGAGTTTGAGAATGACCCCGCGCGCAGGAGATGAAGCAGCATTTCCCTCGACAGCTTGCTGCTCGGCTACGGTGTCGTCGGCCGGGGCCGGGGGTGATGTTTCCGGCTGTCGTGCCGTGGATAGCTGTTGCTGCGGTGCCGGCGTGGCCGGTTGCCTCGCCTCTGGAGCTGCTGCTGTTAGTTGGCCGGTCTCGATCGGGCGGCTGGGTTCCTCATCCTGCAGCCTCAGCATGAGCGCCAGGGCTACCACCAGCAGAAGCAGTACCAACGGCAGAGACCAGCGGTTACGTGGCGAAATCGAGTCTGCCGCCTTCCCTTGCGGCGCGGGCATGGCATCTTCGACCGGAGAACGATGTCCGCCATCATCGCCAACTGCGTCGTAACGACGGAGCAACTCATCGGCTGAAAGGCCCAGAAACCCGGCATACACCCGGATGAATCCGCGGGCATAGGCAAGATTGGGAAGCTTGTCGAACTCGTCGGATTCAAGAGCGACCAGATAGTTTTTCCCTAAACGGGTAACACGGGCCGCCTCGTCAAGGGACAGACTTCTGGCCTCCCGCGCTTCCCTGAGCAGCGTTCCGACCGAGGCGTCCCCTTTTCCGGCATGTACGGCGTCAGCCACTGAAGCCCCTCATTTCAACGAGTCCAGGTATTCGCGCGAGAGCCGACCTTTTTCGGAATCGGGGGCAATACGGATCGCCTCGCGAAAAGCATCCGCCGCTGCCACGTAGTCCTTCTGCTTTACATGGGCCAACGCCAGATAGTAATGGGCATTCTGATAATTCTTATTAATTTCGATGGCTTTCCTGTATTCCTGAATGGCCATTTCGGCCCGGTCCATGGCGAAGTAAACCCGGCCAATGGCAACACGGGCGATTAGATTGCGGGGATTGTGAGAGACAGATGCGCGAAGAGTTTCGAGGGCCTGGGGCAAGTCTCCCTTGCCCAGGTATGCAAGACCGAGATTGATGCGAGCATCTTCCTGATTGAGAAAAAGAATATCCGCCATCACCAGCTTGAACTGCGAGATGGCGTCATCCCAGCGCTGCATTTCCAGATAGTTCACCCCGAGATTGTTCCTGGCATCGGAATAGTCGGGCTTGAGGGAAATGGCTTTTCTGAATTTCAACTCCGCCAGATCAAAGCGCTTCTTGTAAAAATAGGCAAGCCCGAGGCTGTTGAGAAGAATGGGATCATCCGGCGTGATTTTCTCTGCTTCGATGAATTCAATAAGGGCGCGGGTCGTATCGTTTTCGCCCAGGTGGGACAGCCCCATCTGATAGTGATAGGAAGCCTGGTTGCGCGAGGCGTCATTCGCGGCGCAAGCGGCCACGAGGAAGCAGAGAACCATGGGGAGTATGCGCGTGAATCTCACTGGCAACCTCGAAACCGTCGGAGAGTATCCAAACGGGGCCGGCGCATCGCCCAAAGGCGCTCCACACGGCCCCGCACACCCAGAACCGTACCAGATTCGGCGGTTATTGTCAACGCAGGCGCCGTCAGGCGGGAGCCAGAGCCCCCCCGTGCCCATCGGCGATTCCCTCGAAATGGGTAAGTGATTTGAAACTCCGGTACCGCTCCTCGATTTCGCGGTAGCCAAGACGCTTCAGACGGTTCAGGCTGAAATCCTCCACATTGAACGATGCCATGACGCTTCCGAAGATGATGGCCTGGCGAAGTCCCGCCTCGGAGATATCTCCGGTGTTGGCCAGGTACCCCATAAAGCCGCCCGCAAAGGTGTCTCCGGCGCCCGTGGGGTCAAACACCTCTTCCAAAGGGTATGCGGGCGCGGCAAAGACCGAGCTATCGCTGAACATGAGGACGCCATACTCCCCGCGCTTGATGATCAGCGTCTTGACCCCCATATCGAGGATCTGGCGCGCTGCCTTGACAAGATTCGCCTGTCCCGTCAGTTGACGGGCTTCTCCCTCGTTGATGATGAAAATATCGACCTTCGCAACGACCCGGCGGAGCGCCTCGGGCTTGGAGGATATCCAGAAATTCATCGTGTCGCACGCCACGACGCGGGGATGTTCCACTTGGTTGAGCACCTCCATCTGCAGTTCGGGATCGATGTTGGCGAGGAACAGATACTCGGCGTCACGGTATGCATCGGGAATGCAGGGTCTGAAGCTCTCAAAGACGTTCAGATGCGTCTCCAGGGTCTGCGCTTCATTCAGGTCATAGCCGTACTTCCCCTTCCAGTGGAAGGTCTTCCCCTGTTCGCGGGAAAGCCCGCGAAGGTCCACGTTTCGTGACCGGAGAAACGCTACGTGCTCTTCCGGAAAATCCTCTCCCACGACCGCCACCAGGCTGACATCGGTGAAAAAGCTGGCCGAAGTCGAAAAGTAGGTGGCTGAGCCGCCCAGAACATGCTCTCCCCTGCCGAAAGGGGTTTCAATCGAATCGAATGCAACCGAACCCACAACGAGAATACCCATGTATCCCTCCTTAGACGTACGAGCCGATGATGAGATCAAGCCGCTCCTTCGTCTCGGCAGGAATCGCGGCCTTGTCGGTAATGATGGCGTACCGGAGCGCCGATGCACAGGGGCAATTCCGCTCCCGGTCAATCCGGCGAACCGCATTGCGAATGATCGACTTGGCCATGGCCACATTCTGCTTGATGATGGCAATAATGGCGTCCACGGACACGTCATCATGGGACTCGTGCCAGCAGTCGTAATCGGTGGCAAGAGCGATAACGCCGTAGCAGATCTCCGCCTCACGGGCCAGCTTTGCTTCGGGGATGTTGGTCATGCCGATGACCGATACACCGAAAGAGCGGTAGAGGTTTGACTCCGCCCGGGTGGAAAAGGCCGGCCCTTCCATGCAGATATAGGTCCCCCCCCGGTGGACCGTTGCCCCCGCCTCCTGCGCCGCCGCATAGAGATCGGCGGAAAGGTCGGCGCAGACCGGATCGGCAAATTGAATGTGCGCAACCACCCCATTGCCGAAGAACGTATTTGCCCTGGTGGCATTGGTCCGGTCGATGAACTGGTCCGGGATCACAATATGCCCCGGCACGATCTCCTCCCGCATGCTGCCCACGGCGGAAACGGAAATAATCCGGGTAACGCCGAGCTTCTTCATGCCGTAGATGTTCGCCCGGTAGTTTACCTCAGTAGGCAGGAGCCGATGGCCCCGGCCGTGGCGCGGAAGGAACACCATGCGCACACCATCCAGCACGCCGGTCACAAACTCATCCGAGGGTGCGCCGAAGGGGGTTTCAACAACAATGCTCCGAACGTCCTGAAGCCCTTCCATCTCGTAGAGCCCGCTCCCGCCGATAACGCCGATTACCTGTTCCATGTCATGTCACCTCGTTAGTGGAGTCTGAAACCTCTATCTGCTTTCCCGCGCCGGACGGCTTCAATGCGTCCAGCTTGCCCTTGAGCTGACCGCAGGCCGCCGAAATATCGGCACCACGGCTGGAGCGCGTTATGACCGTGAAATGCTTGTCCAGCAGATATCTGTGAAAACGGTCGATCGCATCCTGGCTGGGGCTCCGGAAGGAACATCCCTCATGTTCATTAAAGGGGATCAGATTGATTTTAGAGGGAATGTCGCTCAACAGCCTGACCAGCCGTTTGGCATCATCGAGGGTATCGTTCACCCCGCCGAGCAGCACGTATTCAATAGTTATCTTCCGACGGCCCGGCAGCGGGAACCGGCGACAGGCATCAAGAAGCACGGCAAGGGGATATTTCCGGTTGATCGGCATGATCCGGTCGCGCAGCTCGTCCGTAGTGGCATTGAGCGAAACCGCAAGATTCACCGTTACCGATCGGCCGAGCCGCTCCATTTCCGGTACCAAGCCGGCGGTCGAAACGGTTATGCGACGCGTCGAGAACTGAAGTCCGTCATCGTGCAGCATGATCTGCAGCGCCCTGATCACATTGTCGAGATTGGCGAGGGGTTCTCCCATGCCCATGAAGACGATGTTGCGCACGGGGACATCCCTCTGAACCGCACAGACCTGATTTACGATCTCGGCGGTGGTCAGGTTGCGCGTCAGCCGGAACGTTCCCGTGAGACAGAACTCACAGGCCATGGCACACCCTACTTGGCTCGAAATACAAAGGGTGTTTCTGTCTTCTTCCGGGATGAGCACCGACTCCACTGAACATCCATCATCGAGACGGAAGAGGTATTTTCGCGTTCCATCCCGGGAAATCTCCAAGGCCTCGGGGGAAAGCGTGCTGATGCGTGCCGTCTCCTCAAGGTCCCGACGCAACTCCTTCGCCAGATCAGTCATCTCGGCAAAGGAGGTGGCACCCCGTTGATACAGCCACTTGAATATCTGGCGTGCCCGGTAACGCTCCTTCCCTTTTCCCAGGAGGAAACGTTCCAGCTCGTCAATGCTCAGCCCCTTAATGTCAATCATTGTATCCATGGTAGCGTACTATAAAAAAAAGCCCTTCGCGAGAGAAGGGCTTTGCTGACACACACGCATTCAGCTTCAGAGCAGCTCGAGCTGGCTGAAGAAATACGGAATCTCGTAAGCGGCCGATTCGGGGGAGTCTGAGCCATGCACGGAATTTTCCTCGATGCTCAGGCCGAAATCCTTGCGGATGGTTCCCGCTTCGGCGTTGGCCGGATTTGTTGCTCCCATCACTTCGCGCCAGGTATTGATGGCGTTTTCACGCTCAAGAACCATAACCACCACCGGGCTGCGCGACATGAAGGAACAAAGGTCATTGAAGAAAGGCCGCTCCTTGTGCACGTAGTAAAATCCTTCGGCCTCGCACTTGGAAAGCAGGATCTTCTTCATGCCCACAATTCGGAAGCCGGCCGTTTCTACTTTTTCAAGTATCTTTCCGATGATGTTACGCTCCACCGCATCAGGCTTAATAATCGCAAATGTTCTTTCCATCTCTACCTCCAGTTACGCTTGTAAATAAAAAGACCGTATCGTTTACCATGTACGGACTTTGAAGTCAATCTCTTTGTCAGACAAAAAAAGACCCATGGACAGTGCCCATGGGTCTTTTTCGAGAGAAAAAAGTAACTAATTACTTCTTCTCAGCCGGAGCAGCTTGGTCGGCCGGAGCCGGAGCTTGGGCCGAAGTCATCGGAGCTTGGGCCGGGGCCGGAGCCGGAGCAGCCTGCTCGGCCGGAGCCGGAGCCGGAGCTTCTTCTTTCTTCTTGCAGCCAGCAGCAAAAGCCACGGCCATAGCAAGGCACAGTGTCAGAGAAAGCAGCTTTTTCATTGACGTTTTCACCTCTTTTCCTTTGAAGTTGCCATTCTCGCGCGAGGCGCATGGTTTCTTAACACAACGGATGAGGAATATACTCGCTTTAGAGATAAAGTCAAGATTTTTTTATACAGTATACAATTTTATTTTTTCACGAATTCAATACGTTAGCGAAACAAAACTTAAAATTATTCTTATTTTTCATAGATTCAAGCACACAAATTTTATGTTCGTCATCTCTTCCATGGCGTAGCGGATACCTTCCCGCCCGAGTCCACTCTGCTTGTTACCGCCATAGGGCATATGATCGACCCTGAACGTCGGAATATCGTTAATGATTACTCCTCCCACATCGAGTCGGCGGATGGCCTTGAACGCCTTATTGATGTCGCTGGTGTAAACCCCGGCCTGAAGGCCATAGATTGAGTCGTCAGCCATATCGAGGGCCTGATCGAAGGTCTCATAAGGGATGACGGAAACAATCGGCGCAAACACCTCGGAGCAGACCACCTTCATGTCGGGAGTTACGCCGCTCAGAATTGCCGGAGTGAGACAGTTGCCGGCAACCGTACCCCCGGTTTCAAGTCTCGCCCCCAGAGACGTGGCCTCACCCAGCCACTCGACGGCGCGCTGCAGCTCTTCGCGGGAAATCATCGGTCCGATGTCGCAGTCACGGTCCATAGGATCCCCAACCTTGAGCTTTTGGGTCGCGGCCACAAACTTGTCAACAAATTCGCGATAACGCCGCTGGTGTACAAAAATTCGCTGAACAGAGATACAGACCTGCCCCGAGTTGGCGAAACTGCCCACTACACAGCGGGCGACTGCCGCATCCACATCGCCATCATCCTCAATGATGGTGGGTGAATTGGACCCAAGCTCCAGCGTAACTCTCTTGAGTCCGCTCCGCTCCTTGATTTGAACGCCAACCGGCGGGCTTCCGGTGAATGTCACCATTGCCAGCCGATCATCCTCTACCAAACGGTTACCGACAGTCCGACCGCTCCCGATAACCAGATTGAGCGCACCGGCAGGGAGCCCCGCCTCCACCATAAGCTCCGCAAGCTTAATGGACGAGAGGGGAGTCTTTGTGGCAGGCTTCAGCACTATCGCGTTACCGGCGGCTATGGCGGGTGCCACCTTGTGTGCAACCAGGTTAAGAGGAAAGTTAAAGGGTGCGATGGCACCGATTACGCCGATCGGGGTTCTGAGGTAGAAACCGAAACGACCAGCTGACACAGGCGAAGCATCCATGGGTACGATTTCGCCGTGGGCGTTACGAGCCTCCAGCGAGGCGAAACGGAAGGTCTCTGCACTTCTATCCGCTTCCGCAAGGGCGAATTTCCACGACTTGCCCGCTTCGCGGGCAATTATTTCGGCGATCTCCTCCCGGTCTCGCTTGATCAGCTCCGAAGTACGATCAAGTATGTCGGAACGTCGATACGCCGGGAGAGCGGACATTTCGGCAAAGCCCGCCTGTGCTGCACGTATGGCGTGGTCAACATCCTCGTTCGTTGCCTCGGGCACAACCCCTATGACCGAATCGTCGTAAGGGTTTACGACCTCGATACCCGGTCGGTCGTCCCCTGTCCACTCACCACCAACAAGAACCTTATAGCGCTTTGCCATGGATACTCCCTCTCTAGCACGCAAATGCTCTTTTTCCTGAAGAACGTTCATAGTATAGTTCACAAGATGTCACAGCATGAGCAGGTTCGTTCGCAGCCTTACCGCCGTTAACCTAATGCTCCAACAGAGGATAAACATGCCGAGACTAACCGACGACGACAAGAAGCTCTTACTTATGTTAGCCAGGGAAGCCATAGTTACCTATGTCAGAGAGGGCATTACACCAGCCACGGAACTCTCCGTACCGAGCCTGTGCGAACACTATGGTTGTTTTGTCTGCATCAAAAAAGGTGGAGAATTGCGCGGCTGCATCGGCAATTTCACCTCCAGCCAACCACTGTACCAACTGGTCAGGGAGATGGCAGTATCCGCCGCAACCCGTGATCCGCGCTTTTATCCGATGACCAGCAAAGATATCACGGATTTCTCCCTGGAAATTTCCGTTTTGAGCCCCTTGGAAAAAATATCCTCCCCCGAACAGATTACTGTGGGAACCCACGGCATCTACATTGAGAAAAATTTCTTTCGTGGAGTGCTCCTGCCCCAAGTCGCCACGGAATACGGCTGGGACCGCGATACTTTCCTTATGCAAACGTGTGTGAAGGCCGGTCTCAAGCCTGACGATTGGCGGGATGGGGCTGACATATACATTTTCAGCGCAGAGGTGTTCAGCTGACATCGACAGCAGAGCCACCTGAAGCGGGAACGAATAGAAAAAATGGGGAGACGCGGTGACATCTCCCCATTTTCTATTTGACTTACAGCAGAAGTGCCGGGGAATGACGCCCCCCGGCACATGTACGACTAGAACTTGCGGCCGCCTTCTTCCGCCCACTTCTCAAGCATCGGAGTGGTAACGGACTTGGGACGCTCGATGGCGTAACCGAGGCCACGGTCCCAGGTGATGTTCGCCATGCAGCCGAGCGCACGGCCCACACCGAAGAGGACGGTGTAGAAGTCCCACTCACGGAGGCCATAGTACCACTGGATGACGCCGGACTGAGCATCGACGTTCGGCCAGGGGTTCTTGGCCTTACCGTGCTCCATGAGCACGCCAGGAGCGGTTTCAAAGATCATGGCAACCAGTTTGAACAGCGGATCATCCTTGAGCCCCGGAGTCTTGAGGCAGAACTCGCGCTGAGAGGTATACCGGGGGTCGGTCTTGCGGAGAACGGCGTGGCCGTATCCCGGAACGACCTGACCGGCGTTGAGGGTATCCCACAGGGCCTTGGTGACCAGCTCCTTGGTGGGCTCCACGTCCTTGCAGTACTTCTCCTGGAACTTGATGGTCCAGTCGAGAACTTCCTGGTTGGCAAGGCCGTGCAGCGGACCGGCGAGGCCGTTCAGGCCGGCGGAGTAGGCATAGTAGGGGTCGGACAGGGCCGAGTGCACCAAGTGAGTGGTGTGGGCCGACACGTTGCCGGACTCATGGTCGGAGTGAAGGATGAAGTACATCCGGGCAACATCCTCGTACTCCTTGCACTGGCCGATCATACGGGCGAAGTTGGCGCCGCAGTCTGCACTCGGATCGATGGGAAGCTGCTTGTCGCCTTTGTACTTGAGGTTGTAGATGAATGCGGCGATGACGGGGATACGGGCTACAAGATCATAGGCATCTTCGTAGACGTATTCCCAAGCCGTCATTTTGTTGAACTTGCCCGAGTTGTAGAAGCCCGCGAACTTGGAATCCTTTTGGAGGGCAAGGATACCGACGGAGAGCATGACCATGGGGTGGCTATCACGCGGCAGTGCACGGATGGCGTCGAACACGTACTGGGGAACTTCCTGACGTACCTTCCACTCGGCAACCACTTCGTCAACCTGGGCCTGGGTCGGGACTTCGCCGGTCAGGAGGAAGTACCAGAAGGATTCAACGGTCGGATAGTCAGAACCGGCAGCCTTGGGGAGAGCCTCAAAGGTCTCGGGAATGGTCTTGCCACGGAACCGGATCCCTTCCTGCGGGTCGAGATAGGAGATATCGGTTACCAGGCAGCGGATGTCACGGGCACCGCCGATGCATTGATCAATGGTCACCTGGTCGATAATGACCTTGCCGAACTCCTTTACGAGCCGGGTGGTGCGGGGACGGTGCTCCTCAATTTTTTGCTTTAGGGTTTCCTTGAGTGCCATGTTACGTGCTCTCCTTTCAAGTTGTGATGTTTTAATAAACAAAAACAAACTATCAACCTCGCCTGCCTTCTTCCCCCTCCTTTCCACTGGTGGTGTCACGGTACTGGAAATTTCAGTCGGTTATACTTCCGATACCACAAAATACGGCATTGAAATTGAGGTACCGATTATTGTGAAAACGGCGGAAATCTCTTTTTAGTATACTGTATACAATTTTACTGTAAAGCCTTATACCATTCAATCTGATTAAACTCAACAAAATTTTACATGATAACGGGCAACAAGGGGCGCGACGGCCGGCGCTAATCAGGGGGGGTGGGGCGGGACGTTTCACCTCGGTCAAGGTGACGTCCCACCGGAGGGGTGAGTGACTGCTGTCAGAGAATGACCAGTTCCTGGTCCGAGAATGTCAGCTGCTTGAGCCCTTCATAGTTTGAGATATAAAAGGTATTTTCGATCCCGATGGCTCCTTCGCCCGGGAAAACGACCTTCGGCTCGAAAGCGAAAACCATGCCCGGCTCAAGGACCATTTCGGAGAAGCCACGCGCAATGAACGGATATTCGTCTATCTCGATGCCGATGCCGTGACCGATAAAGGAAACCTGGGCGCCACGGGAGCCCATGAAGCTGTCGGCATACCCCAGCTCCTCAGCCAGAGTGCGACACCCCTCATAGACATCGCCCCACGGCGTGCCGGGGAGAGCCAGCGTGATCATCCGCTCCTGAACCCTGATCATGTCATCGTATGCACGACGCAACCGATCGGAAATCCCTCCGATGGCCAGGACGCGTGTCTGGTCCACCAGGTAGCCGTCAACGCAACCGGCGAAATCGACGATGATCGGCTCATTGCGTTCGATCCGCTTGAGCCCGGCCCCCTGACCGAACGAGGGATTGAGCCCAAGTCCTCCGAGGGGGGTATCCACATAGGCAGGGACCGCTGTATCGGTCCCTGAAAAAATATGAGCGTAAAACAGCTCAGAATTGAAAGAGCGCATCCGGACGAGCCCCTGGTGACCTTCTTTCCGGGCAGTGAACTCCAGTTCCGCCGCAAGTTCCAGATCGGTCATCCCCTCACGGATGACCTCCATGGCGCGACGATGGACCTTGTCGACCTGGACTGCGGCATCCTGGAGGAGATGAATCTCGTACTTGCTCTTGATCATCCTGACCCGCCGGATGAGAGGCGTTGCATCGCTGAAGTCGGCGTTGGGAAATACGGCGCGGTAGCGCTCAAAGAAGGCTACCGGCACGACGTCGAGCTCCATGCCGATCCGGGCGGGCAGAGAATAACCGTGGTCTGCCAGAATACCGGGGATGTTCTTCATGGAGGAAAACGGTACGACCAACTTGAGCCCCGACTCCATCCGCGCCCGGGAATGCTCTTTGCGGACCATGTAGATGGGGTCGCCCTCAACGGGCACATAGAGGTTGCCGCTCTGGATGGTGCCGGTGAAATAAAACAAGTCGGCATTCTGAACGATGATGACCGCATCGAGCCCTGCCCCGGCCATGTATGTCTGAAGCCGGGAGATGCGGTAGTCCAACTCTTCCCTTGGTGTGATGCGCATGAAAACCTCGCTGTGTGCGTTACCTTGGCGTCATTCCCCGTCCGACTGACGGCGACGTCGCGCCTCCTTCTCCAGGCGCCGCCGCTTGCGTCCGCCCAGGAAGGTTTCTTCAATGATGATCGCCGCGAAACAGAGCACGAACAACACCATGAGAACGCCGAGAATTTTTTCCCTCATACCAATGCTCCGGTCAAGCGGTTTCCCCCGGCCCTTCGAGGCCGAGCTCCTTGATGGCCATTTCCCGCAGCTTGAACTTCTGGATCTTGCCAGAGGCGGTCATGGGGTAGGAATCGACGAATTTAACGTACTTGGGAATCTTGTAGTTGGCGATCTTGCCCCTGCAGAAATCACGCACATCCTCTTCGGTCATGGTGTCGCCCTTCTTGAGAATGACCGCGGCCATGACCTGCTCCCCGTACTTGCGGTCGGGGACGCCATAGATCTGAACATCTGATATTTTCGGGTGGGTATAGAGAAACTCCTCTATCTCGCGAGGATAGATATTCTCACCGCCTCGAATGATCATATTCTTGATCCGACCGGTGATCTTGCAGTAGCCGTTCTCATCCATGACGGCCAGGTCACCCGTGTGGAGCCAGCCGTCGGCATCGATTGCCCGCGCAGTCTCCTCGGGCATTTTATAGTACCCCTTCATGACCAGGTATCCGCGGGTGCACAGCTCGCCCTGCTTGCCCGGCGGCAGTTCGGCACCGGTTTCGATATCGACGATCTTGACCTCCACGTCGGGAAGCGCCCGGCCGACCGTGGCCACCCGGAGCTCGATGGCATCGTCGGTGCGGGTCTGGGTGATCACGGGCGACGACTCGGTCTGGCCGTAGGCGATGGTGATTTCGCTGGCGTTCATCTGGCTGATGACCTTTTTCATTACCTCGATGGGGCAGTTGGAGCCGGCCATGATCCCGGTGCGGAGACTCGTGAGATCGAACTTCGGAAAGTCCGGGTGCTCCAGCTCCGCGATAAACATGGTGGGAACGCCGTGAACCGCAGTGCAGCGCTCCTTTTCGATGGTGCGCAGCACCGAGAGGGGGTCGAAAATCTCCACCGGCACCATGGTCGTGCCGTGGGTGACGCAGGCCATGACGCCGAGCACGCAGCCGAAGCAGTGGAAAAAGGGGACCGGGATGCAGAGCCGGTCCTTCTCGGTGAACTTCATGCATTCACCGATGTTGAAGCCGTTGTTGATGATGTTGAAGTGGGTCAGCATGACCCCCTTGGGAAAGCCGGTGGTGCCCGAGGTGTACTGCATATTGATGACGTCGTGGCGATCGAGGGTTGCCTCAACAGCCGCCAGTTCGGCATCGGAGACATCCTGACCCATGGCGGCAATTGCCTCGAAATTGAGCATGCCAGCCGGCGTCTCGCTGCCGATGAAGACGACATTCCTGAGGAAAGGGAGTTTCGGACTGGAAAGGGCGCCGGCTTCCGACCCGGCCAGCTCGGGCACGACCTCGTTCACGGTGGCCACATAATCGGTATCCTTGAACGATTTCACAAGGAAGAGCGTCGAAGAGTCGGATTGGTTGAGGATATACTCCAGCTCCGCCGATTTGTAGTTGGTGTTGACCGTTACGAGCACAGCGCCGATTTTGGCCGTGGCGAACTGAAGGATCACCCATTCGGGGACATTGTAGGCCCAGATGGAAACATGATCGCCCTTCTTGACGCCGAGCCGCAGCAGCCCCTTGGCCACCTCGCGGCAGACTTCGTTGAACTGGCGATAGGAGTAACGGAGGCCGCGATCAACATAGACGAGAGCGTCATTGTCGGGATAGCGGGCCGCAATGTGGTCAAGCAATCCTCCTACCGTAAATTCAAGCGGTTGTGCCATGGACTCCCCCTGTGTGTTTCGTCAATTCAAACATGTGTTTCAGTGCATTAACCCATTGAATCGATGAAGATTTATTGAACTAGCATGCCGCTCGGGACAAGTCAAGATGTTAGAACATGATATCATTGCAGCTTCAGGAGGAGCTGATGCTACGGCATGAACGCCATGACCGACATGAAACACGGCTGTCACGAGCTCCGTGACACAACACATAATTATGTGTTTTTGTTAATACTGTATTAATTTCAGCACGTTCCGACCTGCTTATTTCTTGGGCAATTTGCTATTTACATTTGTTTTAATATGCCTTTGCAAACGTGTTACGATCTTATCCACAAGGGTATCCACAATTTGTGTGGAAACGGGCTCCATCTCTAGTCTTTACAGGCATTTTTCACAGCTGTAACACAAATGCAATATTGTGACGCTACCCTCGCACGAGGGAGAGACATTCATGAAAACGATACTTATCATCGAAGACGAGCGCGACCTGGCCGATCTGGTGGCCTTCAACCTTGAAAAAGAAGGGTATCGGACCCTCACGGCACTGGATGGCGCGAACGGCCTGGAATTGGCCCGCAGCCAGCCCCCCGACCTGATCCTGCTGGACCTGATGCTGCCGGGAATGATGGGGATGGAGGTCTGCAAAATCCTCAAGAAGTCGGAAAAGACCGCCCATATCCCGGTCATCATGCTGACGGCACGCGGCGAGGAGATCGACCGTGTGGTCGGCTTCGAGGTCGGGGCCGACGACTACGTGGTAAAACCCTTCTCTACCCGCGAGTTGCTGCTCAGGGTGAAAGCGGTGCTGCGCCGCTCCCTCCCCGACAAGCCGGAAGGAAAGGTCATCAATGTCGGGCCGGTGACGATCGATACGGAGCGTCACATGGTGGCCGTGGAGGGAGATGATGTCACCCTGACCACGACCGAGTTCAAACTTCTGCTGAACCTTGCCGAGCGGCTCGGTCGGGTCCAGAGCCGCGACCTCCTTCTCAAAAACGTGTGGGGATATAATTACGTGGGAGACACCCGCACGGTGGATACTCATATCACCCGCCTGCGGACGAAGCTGGGACAGGCCGGAGAGCTGATCAAGACCGTCCGCGGCTTCGGCTACAAGATGGAGGAATAGTGAAGCTCACCATCCAGTGGAAGCTGATGGCTTCCTATCTATGTTTGCTCCTCTTTATCGGGGGAGCTTTTTTCGTCTACCTTAACCATACTCTCACCACGCACCTCGCCCACGAGATCCAGGAGAATCTCAAGAGCGAATCGCGGCTGGCGCGGATGGTTGCCGGCCGTGAGATCCGTGATATGCGGCGGGATGCGCCCGCAGTGGCAGCGGCCATTTCGCGCGAGACCCGGGCACGCGTGACGGTGATCCTTGAGGGGGGCGAGGTGGTGGCCGACTCTGACATCGCACCCCAATACCTGGGAACGCTGGAAAACCACGCGAACCGCCCCGAAGTCCGCCAGGCGCTGGAACAGGGAGGGGGCGCCGCGGTCCGCTATTCAGCTACCATCAAGACCCCCATGCTCTACGTGGCGACCGTGCTCAACACCACAACGGGAGAGCGCGGCGTGCTGCGCCTGTCGCTCCCTCTCACCGCGGTAGAAAAGGCAAAACAGAGCATCCGGACCCTGCTGGGGGCATCTCTTGTGGTATCGCTGGTGGTTGCGCTGCTCCTGAGCTATCTACTCTCGCGGCTCACATCCCGCTCGCTGCGCACCATCACAACCCTGGCCACCCAACTGGGCCGGGGAGACTACGGCCGGCGGATTCCGGTCATCACCCGCGATGAAGTCGGCGAACTCGCCCGCGTCATGAATGAAATGGCTTCGCAGATCGAACGGAACCTGGCGCGGATCTCGGCGGAGAAAAACCGGCTCGACACCATCCTCCGCGGAATGGGCGAGGGGCTGATGGTGAGCGATGCCGGGGGAACCGTGACTCTCGTGAACCCGGCTTTTCTTGAGCTCTTCGGCCTCACCCAGAGCGTGGAAGGGAGACAGATCATCGAAATCGCCCGGTTCCCCGAGCTGCATGAAACGTTCAGGGCCGTGGTGTCGTCCCGCAGCGAACACGTGGAGGAGATGACGCTTCCCCTGGGGGACGAAAAGCAGGTGCTGACCCACTGGGTGCCGCTCATGGAAGAGGACGAACTGCGCGGCGTGGTGGCGGTGTTCCACGACATTTCGGACCTGAAACGGCTTGAGGTTGTCCGCCGCGACTTCGTGGCCAATGTATCCCACGAACTCAGGACGCCGGTGACGGTCATCAAGGGATATGCCGAGGCCCTGGCCGGCGGACTCGTGGAGGAAGACCCGGAACGGGCCGGGCGTTTCCTTGAGATTATTTGCAGTCACTCGGAACGACTCGCCGATCTGATCCGCGATCTCCTCACCCTTTCACAGCTGGAATCGGGAGGACTCCAGCTGGAGCTGACCCAGATCCACCTGGACCGTGCGGTCTCCCACGCGGCGGGGCTGCTGGAGCAGAAGGCCGCACGGAAGGAGATCGTCATCGACATCTCGGCCCTGGCAGGCGCTCCACCGGTACTGGCCGACCCGGGACGGCTGGAGCAGGTCCTCATCAACCTCATGGACAATGCCCTCAAGTACACGCCGCCCGGAGGAACCATCACCCTCAGTGCCGATGAGGCGGACGGGATGGTGAGGGTGTCGGTTCACGACACCGGCATCGGCATCCCCCCCAAGGACCTGCCGCGCATCTTTGAGAGGTTCTACCGGGTGGATGCCGCCCGCAGCCGCGACGAGGGGGGGACCGGCCTCGGCCTTTCCATCGTGAAGCACATCATCCAGCTCCACGGCGGAAGCATCACTGTCGAGAGCGAGCACGGCAAAGGCACAACCTTCCGGTTCACCCTGCGCAAGACCTGACCTATACGCACTACCATCAAGGGGGGCGGCCAACAACCGTCCCCCTTTTTTGTATGCGGATCACCCCGGTTAGTTCTGAAGCAATTCTGCAAAAGCGAAAGTTTCCTTCCTCTCACCTCCCCTCCACACACCTGTAACCTTCCCATCCTATCCTCTTCCCGTAACAGTGCACAGAACGGGAGGTTCCATGTGGAAAGAGGATGTCATCGACCTGAAGCTCACGAAATTTTTCGAGGTGTCGGCGCGGGTGCTTCTCAGCCTGCTAATCACGGCCATACTGCTGGCGATCCTGGGAGGGATCATCCGGACCTTTTATGACATGAGGCTGGTGGTTTCCCACGATTTCCACGAGGCGTTCAGGACCATCCTGGTGGATGTCCTGACCGTGCTCGCCGTTGTGGAGGTACTGCGCACCGCCCTGGCCTATTTTTCTGAAGGGCGCGTGAAAGTAACCTACATCATCGATACGGTGCTCGTCACAGTCCTCACCGAGATCATGGCATTCTGGTACCGGGACATGTCCTGGGACAAGGTGGCCATGGTGATCGCGCTGGTTCTGGCCCTCGCGGGCGTCAGGGTCGTGGCGGTGCGCTTTTCACCCCGCCGCATCCGTGAAGAGCTGTAACCGACCGAGAATGTTACAGCAGGGACACATGCACATCATCCTGTGCCCACAGCTCAATTGTTCAGCGGATCTTTGCATAGCCGTAACCCTGATGTAACAAACCACTTCTATGATGACACCATGCATTTACGGAACACAGATCATCAACAATCAAGGAGACTTAGCATGAAAAAACTCACGTTGGGCGGAAAGATCGGCCGGATTACCCCTGCCCTGGCGGCCGCCGTCATGGGCCTCACGATCACGGCGAGTCCGGTCCTTGCCGCGGACAAACTCGTGAAGATCGACGGGTCCAGCACCGTCTACCCCATCACCGAGGCGGTTGCCGA
Organism: Geobacter sulfurreducens PCA; assembly: GCF_000007985.2. Lineage (NCBI taxonomy): Bacteria > Pseudomonadati > Thermodesulfobacteriota > Desulfuromonadia > Geobacterales > Geobacteraceae > Geobacter > Geobacter sulfurreducens. The sequence goes on along the minus strand of NC_002939.5, from coordinate 1,184,913 downwards.
GGAATTCCAGAAGGCCAAGAGAGGCGCCGTCAAGGTAACGGTCGGCATTTCCGGCACCGGCGGCGGGTTCAAGAAGTTTTGCCGCGGCGAGATTGACCTATCCGGAGCCTCCCGCCCCATCCTCAAGAAGGAGATGGAAGCGTGCAAGCAGGCTGGTATCCAGTACATCGAGCTGCCCGTAGCCTATGACGCCCTCACCGTGGTGGTGAACCCCCAGAACACCTGGGTCAAGAGCATGACCGTGGACGAGCTCAAGAAGATTTGGGAGCCCGCCGCCCAGGGGAAGATCACGAAGTGGAACCAGGTCAACCCCGCGTGGCCGAACCAACCCCTCAAGCTCTTCGGGCCGGGCGCCGACTCGGGCACCTTCGACTACTTCACCGAGGCGGTGGTGGGCAAGGCCAAATCCAGCCGCGGCGACTTTACCGCCAGCGAAGACGACAACGTGCTCGTGCAGGGCGTGTCCCGCGACAGGGGTGGACTGGGCTACTTCGGCTATGCCTACTACGCCGAGAACAGCAAGAAGCTCAAGGCAGTTCCCATTGTTGAGAAGGCTGGCAAGCCGGCGGTTTCCCCGTCCATTGACACCGTCAAGAACGGCAGCTACCAGCCCCTGTCCCGTCCCATCTTCATCTACGTGAACGCCAAGTCGGTGGACAAGCCCGAGGTGAAGGAATTCGTAGACTTCTACCTGAATCAGGCGCCGAAGCTCTCCAAAGCAGTCAAGTACGTGCCGCTTCCCGACAAGGCCTATGCCCTTGCCAAGTCGAACTTCGCCAAGAAGAAGACCGGCACCGGTTTCGGCGGGGAGCCTGAAGTGGGTGTCTCGGTGGAGGAACTCCTCCAGCGCGAAGGAAAGCACTGATCCGACGGACTGAACTCCATCCGGGGGAGAGGTGCTGGAGCGAGGCCTCTCCCCTTTTATGTGCCCGGACAAGTGTTACAACCGTCAAACGTTTGCACCATCCGTATCGCGGTGGACCGAACCATGGATAACAAACACATGAACACTTCATCTCCCGACACGACCCTCAGCCTGACGGAGTGCATCTCCTCCGCCGAGGCATCCAGGCGACTCGCCCACAAGCGGAGCCGTCACCTGAAGGAGCGGCTGGTAGAGTTCGTCCTCTTCCTGGCGGCCTTCTCCTCGGTGGCGACCACCTTCGCCATCGTGGCGATCCTGGTCTACGAGTCGATCCCGCTCTTCAAGCATGTCTCACTGGTGGAGTTCCTCACCGACCCCCAATGGACGCCGCTGTTCGACGATGCCCACTTCGGCATAATGCCGCTGGTTTCAGGCACCCTGGTGACGACCGGCGTGGCCCTGTCGGTCTGTATCCCCATGGGGACCATCATCGCCATCTACCTGAGCGAGTTCGCGCCCCACAAGGTCCGCGAGACGGTCAAGCCGTTTCTTGAGCTCCTGGGAGCGGTACCGACGGTGGTCTTCGGTTACTTCGCCCTGATCGTGGTGACCCCCCTGCTCCAGAAGGTAATGCCCGACCTGCCCGGCTTCAACATGCTCTCGGCGGGCCTCGTCATGGGGATCATGATCATCCCCTACGTGAGCTCCGTGAGCGAGGATGCCATGCGGGCGGTGCCGATGCACCTGCGGGAAGGTTCCTACGCCATGGGGGCCACCCGGTTCCAGACCGCGGTCAGGGTGGTGGTGCCGAGCGCCTTCTCCGGCATAGCCGCGGCCTATATCCTGGGCATCTCCCGGGCCGTGGGCGAGACCATGATCGTGGCCATTGCCGCAGGCATGCAGCCGACCCTCACCTGGAAGCCGACCGAGTCCGCCTCAACCATCAGCTCCTATATCGTGCAGGTAGCTCTGGGTGATCTTCCCCACGGCAGCATCGGCTACCAGTCGATCTTCGCCGCCGGACTCACCCTGATGGTGATGACCCTGGTGTTCAACATCATTGGCTACTGGCTCAAAAAGCGGTTCCGGGAGGTCTACTGATGCAACAGTCCGTTACGGAAATCAGGCGGCTCATCGCCCGCCACAAGTTCTGGGATTACGTGTTCGCCATCGTGGGTCTCATCTGCCTGCTGGTGGGGATTCTCACCCTCATGGGGCTGTTCGCCCAACTGGTGGCGGACGGCGCGCCGCGGCTGAAGCCCCACTTCTTCACCTCCTTCCCCTCGCGCTTCCCTGAGGAGGCGGGGATTCTCTCGGCCTGGGTCGGCACCATCCTGGTCATGCTGGTGACCGCCTTCGTGGCGGTGCCGCTGGGAGTCGCCGCCGGCGTCTACCTGGAAGAGTACGCTCCCAAGAACTGGCTCACGGCCATTATCGAGATCAACGTGACGAACCTGGCCGGGGTCCCCTCCATCGTCTTCGGCCTGCTGGCTCTCGGTCTCTTCGTCTACCAGTTGAACTTCGGCCAGAGCATCCTGTCCGCCGGCCTCACCCTGGCGCTGCTGATCCTGCCGATCGTGATCGTGGCCACCCGGGAATCGCTACGCGCCGTGCCCGGCAGCATCCGCGAGGCGGCCTATGCCCTGGGCGCCACCCGCTGGCAGATGGTTTCCAATCACGTGCTCCCCTACTCTTCATCCGGCATTCTCACGGGGGTAATTATCGGCCTGTCGCGGGCCATCGGCGAGACGGCGCCGGTCATCACCATCGGGGCACTAACCTTCATCGCGTTTCTGCCCCATTCGCCGATTTCCGGCCAGTTTCCCTTCATCAGCTTCGAATGGCTCAAGGATCCGTTCACGGTCATGCCGATCCAGATGTTCAACTGGACCTCCCGGCCGGAGGAGGAGTTCCAGCTCAACGCGGCGGCAGCCGGCGTGGTGCTCCTGGCCATGACCCTGGCCATGAACGCGGTGGCGATCTTTCTCCGCTACCATATCCGTAAAAAGATCAAGTGGTGAACGGCCGGGACCGTTCAGAGCGCCTTTACCGTACTATAGATACCCAAGGAGCAACGATGTCAGCATCTGTCCAGCCTGTACTCAAGGCCGAATCGAAAAATCTGAACTTCTACTACGGCGACTTCAAGGCCCTGAAGGGAATCTCCCTTCCGGTCCATGACAAAAGAATCACTGCCCTGATCGGCCCTTCCGGGTGCGGCAAATCGACGTTTCTGCGGTGCTTCAACCGGATGCACGACCTCTACCCCGGCAATCGCTACGACGGTGAAATCACCCTCAACCCCGACGGGGTGAACATCCTCTCCCCCAAGGTGGACCCCATCGAGGTCCGGATGCGGATCAGCATGGTGTTCCAGAAGCCGAACCCGTTCCCCAAATCGATCTTCGAGAATGTGGCCTATGGCCTGCGGGTGCGCGGCATCTCCAAGCGGAGCGTGCTTGAGGAGAAGGTGGAGGAGGCCCTCACTAACGCCGCCATCTGGAATGAGGTGAAGGACCGGCTGAGCGATCTGGCCTTCAACCTGTCAGGGGGCCAGCAGCAGCGGCTCTGCATCGCCCGGGCACTGGCCATCGACCCGGAGATCATGCTGTTCGACGAGCCCACCTCGGCGCTGGACCCCATTGCCACGGCAAATATTGAAGAATTGATGGCCGAGCTCAAGGAGCGGTTCACGATCCTCATCGTGACCCACAACATGCAGCAGGCCGCCCGGGTATCAGATTTCACCGCATTCCTGTACCTGGGCGAAGTCGTGGAATTCAACGACACAAAGAAGATCTTCACCACCCCCGACAATCCCCGCACCGAGGATTACATTACCGGACGGTTCGGGTAGAGGGAACGACAGCACACTAATGGGGATTTCAATGGAAAAAGAACATATCTTCAAGCAGTACGATGCAGAACTGAACGAGATCCGCACCCGCCTTCTGGAGATGGGGGGCAAAGTGGAAAAGATGATCACCGACGCCATGAAGGCCTTGGTGGACCGGGATTCCGACCTGGCGCGCCGGATCATCGCCATGGATCACGAGATCAATCACCTGGAGATGGACATCGACGAAAAGTGCCTCCAGGTCCTAGCACGGCGCCAGCCGGCCGGCCGCGACCTCCGCTTTCTCACCCTGGCGCTCAAAATCGTCACGGACCTGGAGCGGATCGGCGACCAGTGCACCAGCGTGGCAAAGCGGGCCGTGGAGCTGAACGAGGAGCCGCCCCTCAAACCCTACATCGACCTGCCCCGCATGGCCAACTGGGCCGGGGTGATGGTGAAGGAGTCGCTGGACGCGTTCGTGACCGGCGATGAAAAGCTGGCCATCAAGGTCTGCCGCGACGACGAATTCGTGGACGGCCTCAACGACCAGATCCAACGGGAACTGCTCACCTTCATGATCGAGGACCCGACAACCATCAGCCGGGCCCTGAAGATCAGCTACATCTCCAAGTATCTGGAACGGATCGCCGACCACGCCACCAACGTGGCCGAAATGGTCATCTTCATGATCAAGGGGAAGGACATCCGCCACACGACGCCTCCCACGGACCCCCAGTAACAACGATCAAACCGGGGGGCTGCCCGGCCCCCCATACCCGCTTCCGTTTTCACCCTCAATTCACCCCCCTGTAACCCCCCGGCAATACTGGACTGCTACCATCCTGGCATAGACGAATGACCGGCACTCCGGGAATCCCCCCGGTGGCCGTCTCGCCCACAGGAGGCAGCCCATGTCCCGATTCAACCTGCCGATCCCCGGCCTGGGAGAACTCGACCGCCAGATAGCCAAGATCAGAGAGCTGCGCGATGCACTCCAGCGCCTGAACACGCCCGCTGCCGGAGCTGTCGGAGCTGCCAGCGGCGAAGCCTGAACCTGGACGTATCAACGGAGGAACGAACCATGCTCACCAACACCGTCATTCCCCTTGCGCAGCGAACTGTTGCCCGGCATCCCGCGCTCCTCTCGGTGGCCTCTGCGGCCACGGGGCTCCTGCGGCACATGGCGATCAAACCACACACCCCGTCATCCCGGCCGCGCGAGCTGGCCCTGCGCCGGCGCCTGCCCAGCGTTCACGCGGTGCGCAACCAGATCTTCCGGGAAAAGGGAACAGGCACCCAGCCGACCATCGTGATCGGCGGTTTCGTCCCGGACGCCACTGAAGCGGTGGAGTTCCAGCGGGAACTGTTCCGCCGGCACGGTTCGGTCTACTATCTGAATTACGCGCGGCACGGCTTTTCCGTTGAGATGTTCTTTGCCCAACTGGCCGACCTGGTGGAAGATCTGAACCGGCGGGGCGAAAAACCGGTCATCTTTGCCATAAGCTTCGGCTGCTCACTCCTTTCCCGGTTCCTGCGGGAGCGCTACTCCGGCGAGGGCCTGACCGTGGGCGGCATCGTGATGACGAGCCCGGTCCTCTGCACTCAGGACCTGGTACGGCCCGAGCGCGAAAAGGGTGGCGGAGTCCGGATGCTGGAGAGCAGCCTCAGGCGCATCCTCAGGGCAGAGGCCACGAAGGAGGAAGAGCTCGAGCGTCAGATCGAGCGGGCCCGGCGCTGCTTCCAGGCCCTGTTCGAAGCCGGCGCCGTGAACCGCATCCTCTCCCACCGGCACCTTTCCATCCGCAAAAAAATCATGTCGGTGCTGCAGACCACGTCATGTCTCGGGGGATACGAACGGGTGGTGGCGCTCAAGGATGCCGCGTTCGCCGCGGCCGGGCCGCTGTTCGCGGGGCCGGCGCTGGTCATGCTCGCCGAGGACGAGGAGAACATCCTGGCCCCCTCCTCCCCCACCCTGGCGGCCCTGCGCGACACCGGCGTCCGGGGAGAGCTCTTCCCCCGGGGCAAGGTCAGGACGGTGGCTTCGCCCATGAACGGCGACACGGTTCCCCATGCCTCGCTCATCTTTCACCATCACTGCTACAACCCCCTGATCGAGGCATGGTACGACCGTCTGGCGTCCCCCCTGCGCATCGCGGTGGTTTCATGATCAGGTCAAGCATCGACCTGATGCTCAAGACCGGGGCCGCGGCCCTGGCAAAGAACTTCGAGAACAGGGATCCGATTGCCGGTCAGCGGGAAATCCTCGCCCGACTCGTGGTAGCGGCCGCCGTCACCCGCTTCGGCCGCGACCATGGCTTCGCGGAACTGGCAGGAGAGCCCTTCGACCGTCTCTATGCGGAATTCCGGCGCCGGGTGCCGATCCGCACCTATGCCGACTTCTGGCGCGACTATTTCTCGGCGTGGCAGAGCGATGCCAACGGCAGCCAACGGCTCCTGCTGGAGGACGTGACCTGGCCCGGCAGGATTCCCTTTTTCTGCGAGACCTCCGGCACCACGGCGCCCACCAAATACATCCCCTTTTCTCGGGAGATGTTCGCCGCCAACAAGCGGGCCGCCATTGATCTCACCGCCTGCTACCTGCACCGCACCCCCCGAAGCCGCCTGTTCCAGGGAAAGCTCCTCTACATGGCCGGCAACACCAGCCTCACCGATCTGGGCAATGGGGTGCAAAGCGGCGACATGAGCGGCATCACCCTGCGCCATCGCCCCTTCTACCTGCGCCCCTTCGTGGCGCCGGGCATGGCGGTGTCGGCCCTGCCCTGGGAAGAAAAAGTGGTGGAACTGGCGGGGCTTCTGTTGTCGGACCGCTCCATCCGGGGCATCTCCGGCGTTCCTCCCTGGATCATCCTCCTCCTGCAGCGGGTTGAAGAGATGGGGCACCGCCCCATTGCCGAGCTCCTTCCCAACCTGGAACTGATCATCCACGGGGGAACGAGCATGAAACCGTACCGCCGCGAATTCGACGGCCTCTTTCCCCGACGCCGGCCCCATTTCCTGGAGGTGCTCCCCTCCTCCGAGGCGTTCATGGCCTTCCAACTGCCGGGCGAGGACCGGATGCGGCTCGTGCCCCACTACGGCGCCTTCTTCGAGTTCATCCCCATCGAGGACCTCGACGAGGGGGGGACACCGGCCGCCGACGCGCCGACGGTTCCCCTGGAGGCGGTGGAGACCGGCCGGCGCTACGCCGTTATCCTCACCACCTGTGCGGGACTGTGGCGTTACCACATCGGCGACACCCTGCGTTTCACCGCCCTGTCCCCCCACTTCATCGAATTCACGGGACGGGACCGGTTTCTGGACCGGTTCGAGGAAAAGGTGACTCAGGGGGAGGTGGAGGAAGCGGTGGCCCGGCTCAACCAACTGGACGGGATCGAGGTAAGGGAGTTCATGGTGGGCCCCGACATCGGGGAACGGCGCCACCTGTGGGTACTGGCGGTGGGCGAAATGAACGAGCGGAGCGGCGACGTCCTGGGGAGACACCTGGACGCCACGCTCCGCTCGCTGAATGCCGATTACGCCACGTTCCGGAGCCAGGGACGGATCGCCGGGCCCCGGGTCGTGACGGTGAGCGGGGATGTTATCTACCGCTGGTCCAAAGAGGTGCGCGGCAAGCTGGGGGGACAGAGCAAGATCCCCCACGTGGACCCCACGGTGGAAGGTGAAATGGTGGCAAGCCTTGCGGCCTTTGCCGACGGTTTCAGGCCTGCTGGATCGCCGACAGCTTCCAGGGATTCGGCCCCACGGGCCGGGTAAAGGTCCAAAACTCCTCGAACTTCACCGGCTCCCGGTCGCTGCCGGAGAGAACCCGTCCCTCCTCGTCCGTGGTGTAGTCGAGAAGATTGGCCAGGAAACGGACCGTAATAAAGTCACAGCCTTCCTCCTGCCAGGCCTCCACGAGCTCCACCTGACGCACGGCGATATTCTCCAGCCGATTCACCTGACCCCGCGCCTTGAGTTCAGCCACGTCGCCCTGGAGCGCCCGCTCCATCTCAGGGGCGAGAACCTCCCGCGCCGACGAGAGATCGCGCCGCGTCCACGCCCCCTGGACCCGGAAAAAGACATCCTGGGCCAGTTGACGGAACTGTTCCTCACTGAACGACCCATCCATCTGGCGGACATGGGCCAGCCCCGAGTCGGCCCCGGCTGCGGGGACGGATTCCGCGGGTTGCCCGTAGCGATACTGCTGTGGCGTCACCGGCTCCTCGCGACTCCAGTCGGGTGCGCGGCCGGCCGTGGCCGCGGCTTCACGGCGCCGCGACGCCACGAAACGATAGACCAGATAGAGGATTCCGCCGATCAGCAGGATATCGAAAAGCCCCACGCCGCCCGCACCGGGGCCCGCGAAACCGAGACTGCGGAAGAGCATGCCGCCGAGCAGGCCCCCCACGATACCGCCGGCCATGCTGCGGAGGAAACTGCCACCCTGCCGCTGCTGGGGAAAGGTCTGGGGAACAGCAGGGGCCGGCTGGGGCCGGGAGGCGGGAGCCGGGTCCACCGTCCGGGTCGGAGGCCGGTAGGTGCGCGTGCCGCGGCTGCCGAAGGAGCGGCCGCCGCCCGCACGGGCCTCGGCCTCGTGACAGGCCACCGCCACCAGCGACAGGGCAAAGGCCACCGTAACCACTCGAACCATCATGCGTGAAATCATCTTTGTCACCTTTTCCATTATTGAATATACCGGACACTGTACCCCAAACCGGCGCCGTTTCCCAGAGGCGAGGCGAAAATTCAGCCGCGGAGCCGGGTTGCCCGGTATCGAGCGTTCAGTATCCCGACCACGAAACAGCCGGCTCCCCTTCCGGGAAGCCGGCTGCACTGCATCAGGGAAGCGGGTCGGCCGCTATCCCCGCCTGCGCAGATATGCCAGAAACTCGTCCCGCGACAGCTCCTTCTTCCGCACCAGGTGGTCCATCTGGCGGGACAGGGCCAGCCGTTCACCCTCCTTCATGGCATCTTTTACAAGCACGAAGAACGGAACGTTACGGACCTGCGGATAGAGCCGGAAGCGCTCCAACAGCTCGAAGGAGTGCATGTCCGGCAGCGTGACCGAACAGAAGATCATGTAAGCGCGGCCCGTGGTGGCAAGGGCCACGGCCTCCTTGCCCGTGTAGGCGTTGACCACCTCGAAGCCGAGGGAGGTGATGGCCTTGGCAACGCTCTCCTCCCCCTTCTTGGAGATCACCATCACCTGGAGGTCCCAGGTATCCGCCTCATCGGTCAGCCCCAGGACCGTAAGCTTCTTCATCATGTAATCGGTGTCGATGGGGAGGGTGAAAAAGCCGGCGGCCGGGAAAACGCCCCCAATCTTTCCCTCCTGGCTCAGGTAGACCGGCAGGATCGGCACATCGCGGGTGGCCGGATTGTTCTTGATATCCAGCAGGATTCCCCAGCCGTCGTGGGAGAACGGTGAAACGTCGAGGACCACGCCAAGGGGCTTGGTGTCGCCGAAATCGTCCCTTCCCCTGCACACCACCGAATAGCCCGCATGCCTGAGATAGTCGAGCACTGCGGTCGAACGCTCTTCCTCACATCCCAATCCCATCAGCCAGAGTTCCGGCTGCTTCGCTGAATCACTCATGGCATCCCCCGATCTGTGGCGGCTGATTTATTAATTAACAACATAACAAAATTTATACCGACCGCAAGGAAAAGTTAGCGATAACCGGCTGTTGACGTTGAAAATACCGCGCCCCTGTGCTAGCGTCCATCTCACAACACTCGATGCAAAGGAGACGCGTCATGCCGAGCACCGTTTACTTCAGCGACATGCGGGCGGGACACAAGGAGAACCTTTTCGCCAAGATCGGTAAACTCATGATCCTGGCCGGTGCCAGGGAACGGATCGCCACGGGCGACCTGGTGGCGGTAAAGGTCCACTTCGGAGAGCGGGGAAATCATGCGTTCATCCGCCCCATTTTTATCCGGCGCGTGGTGGACGAAATCAAAGGATGCGGCGGAAAGCCCTTTCTCACCGACTCCTCAACCCTCTACCCCGGCGAGCGCAAGGAAGCGGTCTCCGCGCTGATCTGTGCCATCGAGAACGGCTTCGACTTTGCGGTTGCCGGCGCTCCCCTCGTCATGTGCGACGGACTCCGGGGCAACTCGGCCATTGTCGTTGAGGTGAACGGCGAACTGCTGAAGAAGGTCCCCATCGGCTCCGCCATCGTCGAGGCCGACGCCCTGGTAGCCGTCTCCCACTTCAAGTGCCATGAGTTGACCGGCTTCGGCGGCGCCCTGAAGAACCTGGGCATGGGCTGCTCAAGCCGCGAGGGGAAGCTGACCCAGCATTCCACCGTGGCGCCCAGGGTGGCCGAAAAATACTGCACCGGCTGCGGGCTCTGCCTGAAGGCCTGTGCCCACGACGCCATCGCCATCATCGAGGGGAAGGCCAAGATCGACCCGAAGGCGTGCGCCGGCTGCAGCCGCTGCATCACCGTCTGCCCCACCAAGGCCATCACCATCCAGTGGAACGAGGCCGCCGACCTGGTCATGAAAAAGATGGCCGAATTCGCCAAAGGGGCCGTGACGGGCAAGCAGCACAAGACCCTCTTCCTCAACTTCATCACCCAGGTCTCCCCGGCCTGCGATTGCTACGGCCACGCCGACGCCCCCATCGTGAACGACATCGGCATCTGCGCCTCCACCGACCCCGTTGCCCTGGACCAGGCCTGCGCCGACCTGGTCAATGACGCCGTGGGCAACCAGAATACGGCGTTGGCCACCGGCCATGAGCCGGGGGGTGACAAGTTCCGCGGGGTTCACCCGGACATCGATTGGGAGATTCAGCTGGAGCATGCCGAGAAGATCGGCATGGGGACGCGCGAGTATGATCTGGTGAGAATCTGAGGTTTCGTTACAGCCGCCCCGACCGGATGATCGCCACGACCCACCAGAGGCCGATGAAGCCGGCGATGGTGTAGCCCATGAAGGCGAACACGGGAAAATCGAGGAACTTCGGACCCTTGTCGGTCTGCATGACAATGGACGAGCCAACGATCAGGGCGGCAATGATCAGGCTGGAGGAAAGGCGGTTCACGGACTTGTCGAACTCCCGCATGGCCCGGTCGAGACCCCGGTGTTCCAGGTCGATCTTGAATTTGTTCCGGTTGATTCGGTTGAGGAGTTCCTTCAGGTCCCGCGGCAGGTTGCGGGCAAGGGTGAAGTAGGAGAGAAGGTTCGAGTTCATCTCCCTGATCAGCTGGCGGGGAGAGAAGCGGTCGCGCACGGCCTGCTTCATGAAGGGGCGCAGGTGCTCCACCATGTCGAAGGCGGGGTCCAGCTCCCGCCCCATCCCCTCGATGGCCACCAGGGCCTTGGCCAACAGCATGAGGTCGGGCTGGAACTTGATGTGATAGGTGGTAATCACCTCCAGAAACTCCAGCAGCACCCGTCCCACCTCGATCTCCTGGAGCGGGGTCTCGTAGTAGTTGTCGATCAGACCGGTCAGGTCCCGCTTGAGAGCCCGGGTATCCAAGGTGTCGGCAATCTCCCCCGAGTAGAGCAGCAGCGAGATCACCTCGTCCACGTCCCGCTGGACGATGGCCAGCAGGATGTCGGTGAGATACCCCTTGAGCTGGGCGTCGAGCCGCCCCACCATGCCGTAGTCCAGCAGACAGATGACGTTGTCCGGCAGGATAAGGACATTGCCGGGATGGGGATCGCCATGGAAGAAGCCGTGGGTGAGGACCATCTTGAGGAAGGCATCGGCGCCGCGTCGGGCGATGAGCCGACGGTCCATGCCCGCGCGTTCCAAGGCCGCCGTGTCCGACACCTTGATCCCGTTGATGAACTCCATGGTCAGGAGCCCCCGGGCGGTACAGTCCCAGTGGACCGTGGGGAAGTAGAGGGTCGGGTCCCCCGCGAAGTTCTCGGCAAAGCGCTCGATGGTATGCCCTTCCCGCGCGAAGTCCATCTCGCGGCGGATCGTCCGGGCGAACTCCTTCACGAGCCCCACCGGGTCGTAGATGTCGCTGCGGGGAAGGTGACGCTCGGCCAGGACCGCCAATCCCATCATGGCGTCGATGTCGGTCTCCACGGCCTCCACCACGCCGGGACGACGGACCTTGATCACCACCTCTTCGCCGGAAACGAGCCGGGCCCGGTGGACCTGAGCGATGGAGGCTGCCGCAAGGGGCTCGGGGTCGATGAAGGAAAAACGCTCCTCCGGATCGCGACCAAGCTCGCGGCGGATCTGGTCCAGGGCGTCCTCGAAGGGGAACGACGGCACCTGATCCTGGAGCCGGGCGAACTCCAGCACGAAACTGCGGGGGATCACGTCCGGGCGGGTAGAGAGGATCTGGCCCAGCTTGACAAACGTGGGGCCCAGTTCTTCAAGGGCAAGCCTCATCCGCTCCGCGGGCGAGAGCCGGGCCAGTTCCGGTTCGGGCTTGCGGAACAGCCGGCGTCCCCGGGCAACGAACCGGGACAGCCCCATGAGCGACAGGGCGTGCTCGAAGCCATACTTGACCAATACCCGCACGATCTGTCGATAGCGGCGCAGGCTCCGGATGTTGCGATTGAGCTGGAAAACGCTCAGCATTCGGTGCTCGGGTCTCCGACGCCGGCTTTGGCCTCAAGGGCCTCAACCCGCTTGACGAGCCGGTCGTACTCCTCACGGGGAACGAGCCCAAGTCGGTCCATGGCCCGCTTGACCTCCACGTCAGCCATCTCCTCGATGCGCCCCTTAACGTCCTTGGCCATGGTCTGGATCTTCTCCAGGATCGCCTTTCCTTCGTCCTCACCCACCTTGTACTTTTCCTTCAGGTCGACGAGACACTCCTCCACCTTTTTCTGGGACAGCGACACGACCCCCAGGCCGGTCAGAAATACCTTCTCGAACAGTTCGATCATGGGGCGTTCCTCCTTTCATGGACATCACACGGAACAAAAGTAGCAGAAATCACGCAAAAAACAAGCGGCCCGCCACCCGCGCCTCAAATCTCCAGGTCCAGGTCGGGCTGGAACAGCCGCCCTTCCCGGAGGTCGAAGGGAATGGTGAGGAGCCTGCCGGTGCCGCAGCGGACTGAAAATGTCTCCAGAAACCGCTGGTTCACGCGCCGCTCGCCTGCCACGGTGGCCAGTACTACCGGTTCGGCCAGGCTCAGGGCGTCAGCCTCGCGAAAAACGATGGGAGCCACCGCGGCGGGGCTTCCGGCGGAGCGGCCGAACGCGGGAGCACGGAGCGTCAGCAGCCGCCCCGCACGCAGGAGGGGTGCCGGCTTGGCGGCGAAAGCAGGCACGAAGACGAGCGGCGGCTTTTCCGCCCGAGCAGGGTCAGGCGTCTTGATGGTGCCTGTCAGGGACAGGTAGTCGCGCAGGGTTGCCGCCTCGCCGCCGGAACTCGCGGCGCGGAACGGGAAAACCCAGAACGGCAGCCGCGCCATGGTGCGCCGCGCCCCGGGCGGGGCATCCAGGTCAGGTCCGGCCGCGTGGAGGACCTGGCGCAGAGCCAGAGTCTCCCCCTCCAGTTCCCGGAACGTGCCGCACCGCCGGCAGGGGAAGATGACATCCTCACCCGCAGCCGAAAGGCCACCGCCGCAATCGGGGCAACGGAGCGGGATCACCCGCAGATCGTGCCGGTCAGCCAAGCTCCACCTCCCCTCTCCGTTCTATCATGCCAAAGAACCAGATGGTCAAACGCTCGATCGACAACCCGCCGTTGGCGGCGAGCCAGGCCAGGAAAGCGCCGACGACGACAAATCCGACCAGCGGATGGAGAGTGAAGGAATAGATCAGGAGCGTGACCGTCGACAGGGGGCGCAGCACCGCAATCCGCACGGCGGCCGGAAGGCGCCCGGCGAGGACGCGACCGTTCACCCCGTCCACGGCCACGTGATAGAGCCGCTCGCCGCGGGAAAACGTGAGGCTCCAGACCGGATATGAAATGAGGGCGATGCGCTCCCCACAGAGGGCGAGACGGCCGGCCGAGCGGAGCACTCCCTTTCCTCCGCCCCGGGACCGGGCCTGGGCCAGTGCTTCCCGCCTCACCTGATCCGGCGTCGTGACCGGATCAAAGACCGTGCCCCGGCGGGAAACCTCGGCGAAATCCATCCCCGCAAGCGGCAGGACCGCGCTTGCCACGGCGATGCCCCGCAGGCCGAAGCGTGACGTATCGCAGGCGGGAGAGCTGTAGTCCACGGCAATCATGACCGTCTCGGTACCGCTTTCCACGGGTCCGCGCACCTCCCGAACCGTCCGCATACCGTTCTCATCGTACTCTTCCTGCTGGACCCGAGTCTCCCGCTCGGTCCAGAGCCAGCCGGCCGCATGGCCCCGCAGCCGCCAGAATGGAAGGAAGCACAGCTCGTCCCCTTCAAACCGGAGCAGTTCCACCACCTTCGGGTCGCCGCCGGCAGCCGCCGCGGCCTTGCGGGCAGCGGCGCGCGCCTGGGTACGGTCAATCCGCTCAGCAATAACAAATCGGGGAATGCCCGCTTCGCCGGAAACTGCCAGAGAGGTTCCGCAAGAGGGACAGAGAGCATTGCGGTTGCCTTCGCTGAACGAAAAGGGGCTTGCACACTGGGGACAGGATATGGTGACCGTCTGCCGCTCGCTCATTACTCCCCCCGTCGGAGCAATGCGGTGCAGACCGGCCAGGCAACGGCCAGCACAGCCGCGAAGACGGCTGCCCTGAGAAAGTGGCTCTTCACGGCCAGCCCGGAGGCAGTGAGCGTGATGGCAAAACCGGCCACCAGTGCAGCGTGGCGAAACGGCACCGACTCGGACCGGGCCGGGAGGGGCGTCAGGAGCGCGACCCGCCGGTCCACCGCCGAAACCAGTGCCCTGCAGTCGTGACCGGCAAGGCGGAAGGAAAGGAGATAGAGAGGGAGGTAAACGAGGCTGAGGGAGGTGCCGCCACGGTCGGCTCCTTCCCCTAATGCCTCGTCGGCCGGGATGTCGGGCAGGATGAAGTCGTCCCCCGACGGGACGAAGAGAAGGTCGCCGCCGGGCAGGCCGGGGAGGGGACCCTGAAGCCAGGGATGACGCAGGGCCGGCACGAGCCGATTCCCTCCACTTTCAGGTCGCGAGAGCCAGAAGGGCGCAACCAGATACTCGCAGCCGGTCCGCTCCACGGCCTGTCCGGCACCATCCCGCTCGAGGGTGGAGGCCACTGCGCTCCACGCCACCCGATCGTCCCGCTCGTGGTCCAGGTGGTATTCGGCGATGCCGACACCCCGTTCCACCATGAAGGATGAACCGCAGAAGGCACAGCCGTGGAAACGGGTATCGGTGCGGGCTTCGGCCGTGGCGCCGCACTGGGGGCAGGCGATGGTCACCGCCTATGCTCCGGCCTGCCGTCCGCAGCCGGGGCAGAAGCGAGCTTCTGTCGGCAGCGGCTTGCCGCAGCCGGAGCAAAAGCCGGACTCTACCGGGGCGCCGCACTGATGGCAAAAATTTCCACCCGCCACCAACGGCGCCATACAGCGGGGACAGCTACCCGTGCCGACAGGAGCGGACGCATCAGCTCCCTGTGCCATGGCATTCGCCACCATACCGGGGAGAATCATGCCGAGACCGGCACCGACCCCGATCCCCATCCCCTGGGCAGCCTCGCCGCCCCCCTCGGCCGAGGCCGCCGCTTCCAGGCTTCGGGCCGCCTTGAACTTCAGGTAGCGATCCACATCGCCGGCCGCCTCCATGGAGGTGCGCTCGTCGATTGCCTTCTGGACCTCCGGCGGGGGAGTGATCGCGTTCACGTAAAGTTCGGCCAGTTCGATGCCGAATCCTCCGAAGTCTCCTGCCAGGCGTTCCTTGAGCGCAGCAGAAGTCTCATCGTAGCGGGCGGGCAGATCCAGAACCGAGTCGATGGTTTCGCCCAGGTAGTCGTTGAGCCGCGCCACGATGATGTCGCGGAACAGTTCCTCCAGCTCGCTGCTGGTGTAAAGCCCCCGGGTTCCCACCAGAGCGTTCACCAGGAGCTGCGGGTCGACCACCCGCAGGGTGTAGGTGCCGAAGGCCCGCAGCCGTACCATGCCAAAGCGGCTGTCCCGGAAGGCAACGGGTTCCTTGGTTCCCCAGCGCAGGTCGGTGAAGGTCTGTATTCCCACGAAACAGACTTCGCAGCGGAAGGGAGAGGTGCCTCCCCAGGGGAGCGACAGGAGCTTAGTCAGGATCGGCAGGTTGGCGCTGGTCAGGGTATGCCTACCGGGGCCAAAGCAGTCGGCGGCCTTGCCGTCCCTGAAGAAGACCGCCCGCTGACTCTCCCGCACCACCAGCTGGGCGCCCAATTTGATCTCGGCGGACCCCTCGGGGGGGATGCGGCGCACCATCTCCCGGCCGCTGTCGTCAAACCACTCGACTACCTCAAGAAATACCGTATTCATGCTGTTGATCGCCACGGGGCCCTCCGTTCGCATAATGACGCTCGCGACAACGACCGCTTTTAGATCGAAGCAGCTGTAGCATCTATCGGTTAGAAGTGGTGAAACTTGAGGAATTTCAGCAGGAACGGCTTATTTTCTCAGCAGCCAGAGGATGAGGGAGAGCACCAGGGATATGAGAATGCTGGTGGCAAGGGGAAAATAAACGGTGAAGTTATCCCGTTTCACGTAGATGTCGCCGGGGAGGCGGCCAATCCACGGAATTTTGCCGGCAACGGTGAGGAGCACGCCCACGGCCGCAATGACCAGCCCCATGACTATGAGCGACTTACCGAGGCCCTGCATCATTTTTTCCCCTGCCGGGGATGGTAACGGTCCTTTTCGCTGTAGATGCAGCCGCAGTACTGCTGGCGGTAGAGCCCCATCTCCTTGGAGACGCGGATGCCGTCCTGCCAGCCCCGGCGATAGTCGTCATAGACAAAAGCGACCCCGTGGCGCGCTGCGGCCCGCTCGGCAGCGATCCTGATGTCGTCGTGCTTCTGGTAGCGGCTGTAGAGAAGCGATGAGGTGAACCCGTCGAAGCCTCCCGCCGCCGCTGCGGCCGCAGCCGCATCCAGGCGCGAGAAATAGCAGTACCAGCATCGATCCGCCGGATTGCCGGCCACGGCGGCCAGAAATTCCTCCAGGCGATACTCGTCCCGCACCTCCAGCGGCAACTCGATCCGGTCCGCATATTCCAGGACCGTGTCGAGCCGGCGGCGGTACTCCTGGTAGGGATGTATGTTGTGGTTGAAAAAGAAACCGGTGACATCCGCCCCGCTGTCGCGGAGCCGGCTTACCGGATAGATGGCGCAGGGGGCACAGCAGATGTGAAGCAGTAGTTTCATTGGGGCAACGACCTCCTGATCGGCATGCCAGTTTAGTCGTTATGACGCGTCAGCTCAACCACCTTTTTGGCAATGGCCTGCCGGAGGAGACCGATATGCCGTAACTGCCCGCGGCCTGCACCGCAACGAAAAGAGGGGAACGCACCCCGCGCTCCCCCCTGTCCTTCCAGCAGTCGGTCACTCTTTTCCGGCTATCCGCGCTTCATCCGATACAGTCCGAGCCCTGCGATTCCAATCCCCAGCAGCAGGATCGTACCGGGTTCGGGCACCGGAGCAGGCGTACTGTCTTCCAGTTTGCCTGCAAGGAACAGGCTGCCGCCATTGATGTCGCTGGGAAGCCCCATCAACCGGACAGCGGTCAGTTCCACGAACGACTTAAGGTCCGCGAGCGAGAATGCCAGAAAATCGACTGCGGAAGAGTTGAAGTCCATGTAAAAGATGTCGCTCTGGCCGGCTTTCACGCCGGTGGAATTGATGGACCGCCCATCCCCCTCGGTGGCCGCGAATTCAAACACATACTTGTTGTCGATCACGGGATTGAACTCATCACCGTTCTGGGGAGGAGGGAGGGTGCTGAGTTTTTTTTCAAACACCACCCACTTGAGAACGTCCTGATCGTCGCCGAAGGCTCCCCGGGACGGATTGTAGATCGCGATGGGGAGAGCTCCGGAAAACGTAAACGCAAAGCCCGTTGCCGTGCTGCCCGCGCCGATCACCGAGGTCGGTGCCGCAGTATACCTGATCCCAAGGGTGTTGGCGTCCTCCACGTAGGCAGTCATGCTTCCCCAAGAAGCGCCGCCGAGATAATCCTTATCTGAGTAGGTGTACGTAAGGCTTACCGCCTGGGCCGTGGTTACGGTCAACATGACGATCAGCAGGGAAAGTATGAACATATGTTGTGTTTTCATGACTGTTCCCTCTCTTTGTGATGGTGGTAGTGGTTCATTTATAAATAATGCAATTAGCAGGCCAGCCACACAACCATTGAATTTACTGAGAAATCTGTCTCAGCCCCAGAAAGATTACGCCATAAAACCGTAAACAATCCCGACGGTTTTTCGCCCCACAGGATATCTTTCCGGTAACAAGCTAAAATCACTATGCGATTTTGTCGCAAAAACTTACATTTCCCTGTCGCGGCAAGCAAGTAAAACCTTACAGGAGACAACCCGCGCGGGCGGCGGCAGACAAATCCTAGAGAAGCGCCAGTGCCTCGCGCGCCAGTCGCATGGTAATCTTCCGTTTGGCGCTGAAGGCATAGCGGGTTATCGCGTCCAGCGCGGCAACAAGGGACGGCACGTCGCGGCGTACATGCACCAGAAGGTAGTCGACCGCGTCGGCGGGAAGGATGATTTGACGGTCATCTGCCAGCTTCTGCATGATGCGGCGACGGGAATCGTCGTCCGAAATATCGGTTTTCGCCACGAGCCCCCAGAGCAGACGCGAAGTCAGGTGACCATCGAGGGTGGGAAGTTCGTTGGGGGGGTTGAGCCCGGTGATGGCTATGGGCCGGCCGGCCTGGTAGAAGTCGTTGAACAGCTGCCAGAGCTCCACCCGGACACTCTGCTGATCGGGGATCAGGTGGAGATCATCCACAAGAAGGGCTGGCGCGCCGCGAAAACGCTCGGCCAACCTTGAGACCTCTTCGGCCGGATACTCGCCGTGGTAGATCTCGTCAACATCCTTGAAAGAGATGCATGGCACTGCCCTAAGCCCGACCCGGCCCGCAAAACAGGCCCCCATTGCCATGAGCAGATGAGTCTTGCCCGAACCGGAGGGCCCATGGAGGTAGAGGAGATTTTCCGAACCGCTTTCGTCCGTCAGGCGCCGGGCGAAACGGCAGGCAGTCTCGTTGCCGGCACAGATCACGAAATTGTCGAACGAGTATTTGGGGGTGACGGGAAAGTCGAAGACGAGTTGCATGGCGGGAAACGGCCTAGAAGAGCGCGCCTTGCCCGGGCGCGGGCGCAATGCGGCCGAAGTGCTCATAGGCGGACTTCGTGGCCACGCGGCCCCGGGGGGTGCGGTTAATGAAACCGTGCTGGATCAGGAACGGCTCGTAGACATCCTCGATGGTATCGCGTTCCTCGCCGATGGCCGCGGCTATGGTGTCGAGCCCCACGGGCCCGCCGCCGAACTTGTCGATGATCGTCAGCATGATGGTGCGGTCCATCTGATCGAACCCCTTTTCGTCGATCTCCAGGAGCTTGAGGGATTCGTCCACCACCTGAGCGGAGATGACGCCATCGGCCCGGACCTGGGCAAAGTCCCTGACCCGACGCAGGAGACGGTTGGCGATCCGGGGTGTTCCCCGGCTGCGGCGTGCCAGCTCCCGGGCACCGTCAGGCTCGATCTGGATATCGAGGATATGCGCCGACCTGGTGACGATGGTGGAAAGCTCTGCATCGGTGTAGAACTCCAGGCGCGAGATGACTCCAAAGCGATCCCGCAGTGGCGACGAGAGAAGGCCGGCGCGGGTGGTGGCCCCCACGAGGGTGAACCGGGGAAGATCCAGCTTGATGGTGCGGGCACTTGGGCCTTGACCGATGATGATGTCGAGCTGGAAATCCTCCATGGCCGGATAGAGTATCTCCTCCACCACATGGGAGAGGCGGTGGATCTCATCGATGAAGAGGACGTCGTGGGGCTCCAGGTTGGTGAGGATTGCCGCCAGATCGCCCGGACGCTCGATGACTGGACCCGACGTGGACTTGATGTTTACCCCCATCTCGCAGGCAATGATGTTGGCAAGCGTGGTCTTCCCCAGTCCCGGCGGACCATAGAGCAGCACGTGATCCAGGGCCTCGCCGCGCTTTCGGGCCGCGTCGATGAAGACCCGCAGGTTCCCCTTGGCCTTCTCCTGGCCAATGTAATCTTCCAGGGCGCGGGGGCGCAGGGATGATTCGACGTAGTCGTCGTCGGTCTTCTCAGGGCTTATCGTTCGAGTCGTCATGGGCTATTTCATCAACACCTTGAGGGCCTGCCGAAGCACCGCCTCCGTGGAGGCATCGGGCTCGATGCTCATCTCGGCCAACACCTTCCGGACCACCGCCTCCTTATAGCCGAGGTTCACAAGGGCCGAGGCCACGTCGTCAGCCACCTCGGCGGGGGCTTCGCTGGAGGGCGCCTCCTGGGCCGACGGCGCCACATCCATTTTCCGGACCTTTTCCTTGAGTTCCAGCACCAGCCGCTCGGCGGTCTTTTTGCCGATGCCGGGTATGGATGAGAGCCTCACGAGATTCCCCTGCACAATGGCGGCGGCCAGTTCCTCCGGCTGGATGTTGGACAGGATGTCGCGGGCCATCTTGGGGCCGATGCCGGAAACCGAGATGAGCAGCTGAAAGAACTCCTTCTCGGCAAGGGTTCGGAAGCCGAAGAGGCTAATGGAGTCTTCCTTCACATGGGTATGTATCGAAAGGGAAACTGTCTTCCCCTCCTCGGGAAGCTCGTAGTAGGTTGAGAAAGGAATCTGGACCCGGTAGCCGACACCGTTCACATCGATAATGATGGCATCGGGGGATTTATGGGCGAGCCTGCCGGTGAGAAGGGCGATCATCGGATGCTCCGGAGCACGGATTTCATCACTGCTGAATTGGCGTGGCAGACCGCTACGGCCAAGGCATCGGAGGCATCGGCCTGGGCGATCTCGGGGAGATTGAGGAGCGATTTGACCATCTGCTGCACCTGCTCCTTGCGGGCGTGGCCATAGCCGACCACCGCCTGCTTTACCTGCATGGCCGTATACTCGCTGACCGGCAATCCCGCGCTTACTCCGGCCACGATGGCAGCCCCGCGGGCCTGGCCCAGCTTCAGGGCGCTCTGGGCGTTATGGGCGAGGAACACCTGCTCTACAGCCATCGCATCAGGGCGGTACTCTTCGATGACGCGGCTCAGCCCCTCGTAGATTTTGTGGAGTCGGAGCGCGAACTCCCTGTGGCTATCGGTATGAATGGCGCCGTTGTCCACGTGCACGAGACGGTTGCCGATCTTCTCGATAATGCCGTAGCCGGTGATGCGTGAACCGGGGTCGATGCCGAGAACTCTCATGGGGAGACATTCTGCCACAGAGGGCGCGGAGAGCACAGCAGAAAAAAGGCGCGAAAGGAAAGACCCGGCTTCCGACTTCCGCGCTTGAACCAACCGGGGGTGGCAGGGCCCGCCTACATGAGCTTTTCCATCTCCTCCGTGGAGATGTCGAAGTTGGCGTAGACGTTCTGGACGTCGTCGTTGTCCTCGAGGCGGTCCATGAGCTTGAGCATGTTCTCGGCATTCTTGCCGTCAAGTTTCACCATGGTCTGGGGAATCATGGTGATTTCGGCGGATTCGAAGGGGAAGCCGGCCTTTTCGAGTGCCTCGCGCACGTCAATGAACGCTGCCGGGTCGGTGAGCACCTCGTACTGCTCCTCTTCGTCCGCCACGTCGTCCGCGCCGGCCTCAAGGGCCGTCTCGAAGAGCTTTTCGAAATCAACGTCCTTGGACAGGACAATGAGCCCTTTCTTGTCGAACATCCACGAAACGCACCCCGCCTCGCCCATGTTGCCGTTGCACTTGGTGAAGGTGCTCCGCACCTCGCCGACCGTACGGTTACGGTTGTCGGTCATGCACTCTACCAGCACCGCCACGCCGCCGGGACCGTATCCTTCGTAGATGATCTCTTCGTAGCTGACCCCCTCGAGTTCGCCAGTCCCCTTCTTGATGGCCCGCTCGATGTTGTCCTTGGGCATGTTCTCGGCTTTGGCCTTGTCGACGGCGGCACGCAGGCGCGGATTGCCGTTCGGGTCGCCACCGCCGATCTTGGCGGCAACGGTGATCTCCTTGATCAGCTTGGTGAACACCTTGCCGCGCTTGGCGTCGGCCGCCCCCTTCTTATGCCTGATGGTGCTCCATTTATTATGTCCCGACATGCGGTTGATCCTCCTGTTCCCAAAATCAGCCACCGGCCTCAAATCGGGTGATACTATCATGGGAAATTCCGGGTTGTAAAGGCCCAAACTTCATGTAAAATAGCGGTGCCGGCACCGCCACGGACGCCGGAATCCCACCATTCACAACGAGGTATCGCATGCCAACCACTACTCTCCTTGCCCCTCTCGTCCGCCTTGTACGACGCGTTCTCCTGGCTGGCACGGCAGCGGCACTACTCGCCGCATGCGCCACCATCCCCCAGATGGCCGATGAAACAGACCGTGACCTGCCCCCCATCCTGGCCCAGGACGAGATTTTTCGTCCCTACGTAAAGATCGGCACCGTAGAAGTGAACCTCAAGCGTTACGGCAGCATCGAGGAACTTCAGCGGGAGGCTGAAGAGTGGGCCCATGACGCCCTGAGCCTCGAAGCATCCAAAATCGGCGCAGATGCCGTTATCCTCCCCGAAGTCCGCATCGAGAAAGACACCTACATCATCTTTCCCGTCATTTACGTAAAAGGAAAGGGAACAGCCGTCAAATTCCAGTAAAATCCGTCCACGCCCCGTGTCACAGAGCACGGCGGCCGGGCTTGCGATCAGATGACGCGGCGGTGCCGACCGGCCTGAAACACCGGCACGGAAAGCCACCTCAATAATTGATAGAGCGAAGAACAACTCGCGCCACGCCGGAAGCGATGCCCCCCCCTTGGCCGGCACCCTATTCAACCCGGTCAGCGCAACGGCCCGGGATCTCACCGGGCCGTCACCCACCCTACCGAGAACCCCGTTCGCAACCACGTCTCAAAAATTACATACCCTCACAGCTCACCCTCTCGCATTTTCTTTACTTGATTTTTCAATAAACCATGTTCTACTTATCAACAGAACGTTTATTCAGTTCAATTTTTCGCCACAATTATCATTCAACATACTAACTTTACTTATATATTTTTTAGATAAACTTTTTAAAACAAAATTGTATTGACGAAATTAAAACACCGTGTTAGCTTTTCAATAAAAATATAACACCGTTTTTCAAACAACCCCGACCACCACATTGCGACAGGAAAGGGAACGATGACGAGGGAAAAAAGCTCATACGCGGTACAGACCGTTGAAAAGGCCCTCGATATCCTCGAAACGCTCACGGACGAGAGCCGTCACGCGACCCTTCCCTATCTGGCCGAGAAGCTCGACCTGTCCCGCAACAAGGCATTCCGGCTCCTGGCAACCCTGGAGAGCAAGGGACTGGTTGAACGGGACGAGACGAGCGGCGTCTATCGCCTGGGCATTTCATCGGTCGAGCTGGCCCAGCGGCTTCTGAACAGCACCAGCCTCATCCGTCATGCCCACCCAATCATGGAAAGACTGGCGCGCAAGCATGACGAGGCCGTCTACATCGCGGTTCTCAAGGGGGACGAGGTTCTTTTCCTGGATATGGTGGACTGTGAGCAGGCCATCAAGACCGCCCCCCTGGTGGGACGGCGTTTCCCCTTTTTCAGCAACGCCGCCGGCAAAGCCATCCGGGCACTGGAGTCGACCGACCTGCTGGACCGCTTCCTCAAGAAGCGGGGTCGGAACGGCGGACCGTTTGACCCTGCGGCACTCCAGCAGGAGTTGAAGGCCGTGCGGGAGCATGGCGTTGCCGTTGATTTCGACGGATTGGGGGAAGGGATCGTGAGCGTTGCCGTGGCGGTGCGCGACTACGCGGGCAAAGTCATCGGCGCCTTGACCATGCTGGGGCCCTCCTTCCGGATGATGGCATCCCGCATGGAAAACGAGATTATCCCTTCACTGCGTGAAGGGGCTGAAATACTCTCCATGAAGTTTGGCTACGCAAAGCTGTGACCGGAGAACTGCCAGAAAAAACCATGTGCGAAAGGGGGGAGGAGACGTAGAGGATTGCAACGAAAGGCAACGGGAGCGGGACGCTGCTCCCTGGGAATGCGAATTCACGAAGAAAGGAGTAACGAACCATGGCAGAAAAACAGTACGATTGGGCGTCAATAGCCAAGAACCCCAAGTTCGTCGAGCTCCACCGGAAGAAGACCACATTCCTGGTCGGCTGGTGGGTGTTCTCGACCGTCTACTACTTCCTCCTCCCCATCGGTGCGGCCTATGCACCGGGACTCTTCAAGATCAAGATTCTCAGCAACATCAACTTCGGCTACCTGTTCGCCCTCTCCCAGTTCTTCGTCTCCTGGGGGATCGCCATGTACTACGCCCATGTGGCCAACAAAGACTTCGACCGGCTCACCCGTGAGCTGGTGGATGAGCTCAAATAGGAAGGAGGTCTGTGATGAAAAAACTGATTGCTGGTATCACCCTGGCCCTCTCCCTGGGCTCGTTCGCCTTCGCTGAAGAGCCGGCCAAGGCCCCGGCCGCCCCCGGCGCCCCGACGGCCGCGACTGCACCGGCAGCCACTACTCCGGCGGCCGCCACCGACGCCGCCAAGGTGGCCACCCCGGCCCCGGCAGCGCCGGCCGAGAAGAAGACGAGCATCAAGGCCAACCCGATGGTCACCATCCCCATCTTCCTGATCATCATCGGCGCCACCATGGCCGTTGTCGTCTGGTCGGCCAAGCGGACCAAGTCGGCCGCCGACTTCTACACCGCCGGCGGCGGCATCACCGGCACCCAGAACGGTTGGGCCATCGCGGGCGACTACATGTCCGCCGCCTCCTTCCTGGGGATTTCGGGCATGATCTCCCTCTACGGCTATGACGGGTTCATGTACTCGGTGGGTTGGCTCGTGGCCTACATCACGGTGCTCCTGATCGTGGCAGAGCCCTGCCGCAACGCGGGCAAGTACACCCTGGGCGACATCCTCTCCTTCCGCACCGAGCCCAAGGTCGTCCGGGCCGTTTGCGCCATCTCCGTCGTTGCCGTCTCCACCTTCTACCTGACCGCTCAGATGGTCGGTGCCGGCAAGCTGATGCAGCTGTTGCTCGGGATTCCCTACAAGTTCGCCATCATCGGCGTCGGCATCCTCATGGTCGGCTACGTCGTGTTCGGCGGCATGACCGCCACCACCTGGGTTCAGATCATCAAGGCCGGCCTCCTCATGACCGGTGCGGGCCTCCTCTCCGTCCTGGTCGGCCTCAAGGCCGGCATGAACCCGTTCACCTTCTTCAACGACATCGCCACTAACCCCAACATCATCGAGCACGTCCAGAAGGCCGTTCTCAAGGACCCCGTTGCCGTGGCGGGCTTCGATTACGGGCAGCGCTTCCTTGAGCCGGGCCTCTTCCTGAAGAACCCGCTCGACCAGATCTCCCTCGGCATGGCACTGGTGCTCGGAACCGCCGGCATGCCCCACATCCTGATGCGCTTCTTCACCGTGCCCACGGCCCAGGCCGCCCGCAAGTCCGTTATCGTGGCCATGTTCATCATTGGCTCCTTCTACATCCTGACCACGCTTCTCGGCTTCGGCGCCGCCATCCACGTGACCCCGCAAGGGATCACCGCCGTTGACAAGGGCGGGAACATGGCCGCCATGATGCTGGCCCAGCAACTGGGCGGCGACATCTCCCCCTTCCTGGGCGACCTGCTCCTGGCGTTCCTGTGCGCCGTTGCCTTCGCCACCATCCTCGCCGTCGTGTCGGGTCTCGTTCTGGCCGCTTCCGCCGCCATTGCCCACGACATCTACGTAAACGTCATCAAGGACGGCCACGCCGACCAGCACGAGCAGGTCATGGCCGCCCGGATCACCTCCCTGTGCGTCGGCGCCATGGGCATCATCATCGGCATCGCCGCCGAGAAGCAGAACGTCGCCCACCTGGTGGCCCTGGCCTTCGCCGTTGCCTCCTCGGGCAACCTGCCGGTCGTAGTCATGTCCCTCTTCTGGCGGAAGTTCAATACCGCCGGCGTCGTGTCGGGCCTCGTGGTCGGCACCGTCGCCTCCATCGCACTGGTGATGGTCTCCCCCAACATGACCTATCCGAAGGTCGTTGCCGCCGACGCCCAAAAAGTCGTCACGAAGCTTGAAGAGAAACAGGCCGGTGGTGCGGTCCTCACCGAAAAGGAAATGAAGGACCTTGACAAGGCAAAGGCCGACTACGCCAAGAACAAGGACGGCAAGTCCATGCTGGGCCTTGACAAGCCGCTGATCAAACTTAAGAACCCGGGCATCATCTCGATCCCGCTGGGCTTCCTCGCCGCCATCATCGGCTGCCTGGCCTTCCCGAGCCGGCGTTCCGAGGAAATGTTCGACGAGATCTACGTCCGCCAGAACACCGGCATCGGCATGGCCAAGGCCATCGATCACTAGACGAATCGCCGTTCATCGCAGCAAACCCGCAGTCCAGGGGGAAGGGAAACCTTCCCCCTTTTTTCATTCTGTTTCATACCCTCGTTTGAAATCTACCCACTCTTCTTCGTAAAATGCCATTAGCAAATTCCTCTCATCCAACACGCATTAATTCATTTCAAAACAAACATTACCCCTCTTGGCACAAGCGCCCTACCGACAATACACCGCAAAATAAACAAACTGTTTGCCAAACATATGCATTTACTAGTTTAATTTCAGCATGTTACATCACAATTCAAGGTCATACAAAAAACTGTTGCAAAAAAATATACAGCCGTTATATTAATGGCGCGATACAGGATTGTAAAATATCGTTTTTCCAGAGTGTTTACACCATCTTTCCGGCAGCACACCAGTTGTAGCCCCCCGGCAACATTGCCATTTACAGCCCACCGGTCCCTTTGCCGGAGCCCTGCTCAAGCGGCAAGAAACAACCGGCTCATACCCGCATGCCCATTATGAAAGGAGGACAGCAAACCGAAACCGAGGACATCACAAGCGCTTCGGCTCAGGGCGGGACGCCGCTCTCGATGCGCTTACCACACATGAAAGGAGTAACTGAACCATGGCAGAAAAGCAGTATAACTGGAGCGCCATTGCGAAGAACCCCAAGTTCATCGAGCTCCACCGGAAGAAGACCACCTTCCTTGTTGGCTGGTGGGTCTTTTCGACCGTTTTCTATTTCCTCCTCCCCATCGGCGCAGCCTATGCCCCCGGCCTCTTCAAAATCAAGATCCTGGGAAGGATCAACTTCGGCTACCTGTTCGCCCTTTCCCAGTTCTTCGTCTCCTGGGGGATCGCCATGTACTACGCCCATGTGGCCAACAAAGACTTCGACCGGCTCACCCGCGAGCTGGTGGATGAGCTGAAGTAAGGAGGAATGAACCCGATGAAGAGACTCATTGCAGCGTTTTCCCTTGCCCTGTCGCTGGGCACATTCGCTTGGGCCAGCGAGCCGGTCAAAGTACCGGCCGCGCCCCAGGAGCAGGCCGTCGCGGCCCCTGTCCAGGCTGCGGCCCCGACCCCGGCCGCGCCCGTTACCGAAAAGGCCGCCGTGCCGGCAGCACCGTCCGAGAAGAAGCACGAACTGAAGGCCAACCCGATGGTCACCATCCCCATCTTCTTGGCCATCATCGGTGCCACCATGATGGTTGTCGTCTGGTCCGCCAAGCAGACCAAGTCGGCCGCCGACTTCTACACCGCCGGCGGCGGCATCACCGGCACCCAGAACGGTTGGGCCATCGCGGGCGACTACATGTCCGCCGCCTCCTTCCTGGGGATTTCCGGGATCATCTCCCTCTATGGCTATGACGGGTTCATGTACTCGGTGGGTTGGCTCGTGGCCTACATCACGGTGCTCCTGATCGTGGCCGAACCCTGCCGTAACGCCGGTAAATTCACCCTGGGCGACATCCTCTCCTTCCGCACCGAACCCAAGTCGGTTCGGGCTGCCGCGGCCATCTCGACCGTCGCTGTCTCCACCTTCTACCTAACCGCGCAGATGGTCGGTGCCGGCAAGCTGATGCAGTTGCTGCTCGGCATCCCCTACAAGACCGCTGTCATCGGCGTCGGCATCCTCATGGTCGGCTACGTCGTGTTCGGCGGCATGACCGCCACCACCTGGGTCCAGATCATCAAGGCCGGCCTTCTCATGTCCGGCGCTGCGCTGCTCTCCGTCCTGGTAGGCCTCAAGTCGGGAATGAGCCCGTTCCAGTTCTTCAACGACATCGCTACCAGCCCCAACATCATCGAGCACGTCCAAAAGGTGGTTCTCAAGGACCCCGTTGCCGTGGCGGGCTTCGATTACGGGCAGCGCTTCCTTGAGCCGGGCCTCTTCCTGAAGAACCCGCTCGACCAGATCTCTCTCGGCATGGCACTGGTGCTTGGCACCGCCGGCATGCCTCACATCCTGATGCGCTTCTTCACCGTGCCCACGGCCCAGGCCGCCCGCAAGTCGGTCATCATCGCCATGTTCATCATCGGCTCCTTCTACATCCTGACCACGCTTCTCGGCTTCGGCGCCGCCATCCACGTGACCCCGCAATCCATCATGAATGTGGACAAGGGTGGCAACATGGCTGCCATGATGCTGGCCCAGCAACTGGGCGGCGACATCCACCCCTTCCTGGGTGACCTGCTCCTGGCGTTCCTGTGCGCCGTTGCCTTCGCCACTATCCTGGCCGTGGTTTCGGGTCTGGTTCTGGCCGCTTCCGCCGCCATTGCCCACGACATCTACGTAAACGTCATCAAGGGGGGCCACGCCGACCAGCACGAGCAGGTTAAAGCTGCCCGGATCACCTCCTTCGTGGTCGGTGCCTGCGGCATCGCCATCGGCATCGCGGCCGAGAAGCAGAACGTTGCCCACTTGGTGGCCCTGGCCTTCGCCGTTGCCGCCTCGGGCAACCTGCCGGTCGTCGTACTCTCCCTCTTCTGGAAGAAGTTCAACACCGCCGGCGTCATCGCGGGACTGGTGACCGGCACCGTCGTCTCCATCGCGCTGGTGATGGTCTCCCCCAACATGACCTATCCGAAGAAAGTGGCTGAAGACGCACAGAAAGTGGTGGTCAAGCTGGAGGAGAAACAGGCCGGTGGTGCGGTTCTTACCGAGAAGGAAATGAAGGATCTGGGCAAAGCCAAGGCCGACTACGAAAAGAACAAGGACGGCAAATCGTTCCTCGGTCTCGACAAGCCCCTCTTCGCGTTGAAGAATCCAGGCGTAGTGTCCATCCCGCTGGGCTTCATCGCCGCGGTCATTGCTGCTCTGGCTTTCCCGAGCCGGCGTTCCGAGGAAATGTTCGACGAACTGTACGTCCGCCAGAACACCGGCATTGGCATCGCCAAAGCGGTGGACCACTAACGGACTGTCAACAAATCAAACATTGTGTTACACTCTGGGGGAAGGTCAGCCTTCCCCCTTTTTTTACCTTCGGAGCGCCCGAAAGATGCCCCAGAGCGTCGAACAGCACATAGCCGCCATTACTGATCGGATCAAGGATTTCGTCCGGTTTCTGGACCGGGAGGAAGTGGCTCCGGTACTGGCGGAATTGCGGGAGATGTTCGCCCGTGAGTTGCGGGCAACGGAAGGGTTTGCTTCCCACGAGCGCGAACTCCACGACCGGATTCGCCACGAATCCGATTACGAGCAGTTGCGGGCCATCCATGACGAACTGAACGTGCTGGAAATGGAACGATTCCTCGCCATCAGCTCCGTGTCGGCTCTGCACGCCAATTGTACGGAATACCGGGACATCCTGGCCGATCGAGCCCTCGCCCTGGCTGAAGACGAAATGGAGCACGACGGTCGCGGCCGTGCCCCGTGCCCCTATGCCCTCTGCAGCATGGGAAGCGACGGCCGTGAGGAGCAGACCCTCATCACGGACCAGGATTACCTGATTGTTTATGGGGACGGGGGCGGTGAGGCAGCCGATGAATGGTTCCGGGAGTTCTCGGAGCTGATCGTGGAGCGACTGGCACAGATCGGGTTCAAGAAGTGCACCGGCGACATCATGCCGTCGAACCCCACATGGCGCGGCTCGCTCTCCCAATGGCGGCGCAAGCTTCTGGCCATCGTCCGCTACGAATACGAGGACTACGCCAAGAATCTCATGGATCTGATCGTGATCTCCGACGCGCGGCACGTGGCCGGCGACCGGGACCTGGCGGCGACACTCATCGCCACCATCAGGGCGTTGGAAAAGGATTATTTCCAGGTGCTCTGGGGCATGGCCAAGGCAGCCACGGAAATGAAGCTGGCTCTGGGATTTCTCAAACGACTCTGGACCGAGGGATCGGGGGAGCACAAGGGGGAGTTCAACCTGAAGCTGCTGGCCTGGGCGCCGCTGGTGATGAACGTGCGCATCCTTGCCATCAACCAGGGGGTGCCGGCCACCAATACCGTGAAACGGATTGAGCACCTGGCCCGGGAGGGGAGTTTCTCTCCCTCGTTTGCTAACGGACTCGTGGAAGCCTATGAGGTACTCACCCGCCACCGGATTCTTCTTCAGATCAAGGTCATCAAGGGGATTCAGAAGAGCTCCTACTACCTGAATCCCTATACCCTCCCAGCCGAAGAGCGTGAAGCGATCCGTCAGGCCCTGCTCCGGATCGAGGACCTGCAGCGGACCATCCACACCAACTTCTCGATCATGTAGCGCCGTCACTTGAGCTGGCGCCAGCTTCGCAGGCCGATCTGGCTATGCCCGCCCCCCTCCAGCAGTTTGATGATTTCCCCCGTGGTCTTGGTGATGTACTTGTACTCGTGCTCATCTCCGGCCCCCACGATGGCAGGCGTCGATGCGAGACCGTCCCCCAGGAGGGTGCCGGTGGGCTTCACCTTGAGATCTCCGAGTACCGTGTCGCTATAATCCACCTTCCCGTCCAGATTCACATCGAATACCGGCCTGACCACTTCCCCGCCGGTGTCCATGTTCAGTTCCATGAGCCAGCTGATCCCGCCGAAGCTGCAGGCATCGGTATTGGGGATGAAGGTGGTGAAGATGATCTTGCGCGACCGGGCCACCGGGTCGGTGATCACCCGCTCCCCGGCCACGGGGAGGTCCAGATACCATCCCTTGGTCAGGCCGATCGGATTGTTCGACGAGGTGCGCCAACTGGTTCCGCTCTCGTCAATCCTGGTAACCGTCTGGGCGGTCAGGTCGGCGCGGGTGAGCAGGGCCCCGTTAGTGGCCTGGGCACTGGTGGGAGTGGTGGTGCTGTTGTAATCGTAGGCCCCATAAAAGGTCTGGGGCTGGGTAGATGAGATGTCCGTGGACTCATAGTATTTGCCGGTACCGAAAAAGACGATCTGGTAGCCGCCGCGCAGAACCACGTCGGGGGCCGTGGTGATCGGCTGGACGCTGCCGGCGGCAGTTTTCGCCCGGCACAGGGCCACGGGAGTCCCCGAGCGTTTCCAGACCACGTCCCAGTTGTTGCTGTTACTGCTGGAGAGGTCGAACTTCCAGAGGTGGCCGGTCAAATCTCCGGCATACACATAGTCCACAAAGCCATCGGCATCCCTGTCAATGGCGGCCGGCGTGGCGAGGCCGTTGGGCGAGACGCCGCTGAAGGTGCTCGCGTCCGCGACGATTTCCCGAATGACCGCACCCGTTGCCAGGTCAGCCACAATCAGGGTGGCGGCACGCCCCGAGGTGGTCCCCTCGTAACCGTTGGCCAGCAGCGCAACCCAGCGGAAGCCGCCCGACTGGGAACTATCCTTGAGTTTGACGATCAGGGGGGTGCCGAAGGAGTATCCCAGCCCCACCACTGTACCGCTCGTTTCGCTTGGTGAAGTATTGGTGATCTCCCAGAGGGGAATCGGGTTGGCGGCGTCGGTCACATCCAGGGCGAAATAGCCCTTGCCTCCCTCCCGCAGGCCGCAGACCGCAATGGTACGCCAGGAAGACGATGTTTCGGACTTGCCGTCGAGGCCTTTGGCGGTAATGAACGCATCGCCCACCGTGATCGCGCCGTTGACGTAGTTGGTGTGAGTATACGGGGTGGCACGGAGCAGTTTCAGCTTGGGCAGGAGAATATTCGGAATAAAGGCCCACTCCTCGGCACCGGTGTCGGCATTGAACGCGTGCAGCATCCCGTCGTTGGCCCCGGCTAGGATCAGCGACTGGCGCGTGGCGTTGTTTCGCTTGAACGTGGCGTAGTTGTTGTCGCTGTAGTAACCGTCCGGCGGCCCGAGAATGACCGGAGCCGACTGGACCATGTCGCCGAGCTTGCTCGCCCGATGCCGATAACCGGCCGGTTCGACGTCGCCCCGCACGTAGCCGATCATGGACGCGGTGCTTGCCGACGAGAAATTCATGAACCCGGCAGGAGCAAGGGTGGCTGCATTGGTGGAGGTAAAGTCGACCCGCCGGTACACTCCCGATTGGACGCCGGCAGTATAGACAGTGCGGGCGGAATTGGCATTCAGCAGCGCCCCGGCCTCCCACTTCGGCGAATTGGGATAGCCGGTAACGGCACCGTTTGCCTTGTTGATGCCGTAGGCCTCCAGGTAGCCGCTCCAGTCGGTCGAATCGAACCGGGCCCGGTAGAGCGTGGTGTTTGAGGTGAGATATGCGGTGCTGACCGCCACGGCGCTGGCGGAAGACTGTCTGCCGAGGATCTCGTTGACGGCGTTCTGGAGAGCCGTTGCCAGGTCCATGCCCGACGTGGTGGTATAGTAGGAGCCGCCGCCGTTCTCGGCGGTGGTCCGGAGCAGGCTGCTGTCAATGGTCATGCCAATGGTGTAGGTGGTGACGCTCTGGGTGCCGCCATAGGCTGAGGTTGCGTCGCTGCCGTTCATATGGGCGGCCACATCGGCCAGGTGGCTGTCGGCATCCGCGGCGTTGTCGCACCCGTAGGAGCTGAAGTCTCCACGGTAGCAGCCGTCATAGGTCGGCTCGCCATCGGTCACCACAATGGTGAAGCTCTTCTGGCAACTGGAGGTGATGGGGCTCGTATAGGAAACGCCGGTGTTATAGAGAGAGGTCCCCCCTTTGAAGTACTGCCAGACCTCCGACAAGGCCTCGCCCAGGGGGGTCCAGGTTTCGGCGCTGATCCCGCTCACGCTCGTATCGACGTTGGCCGAGGTCAGGTCGCCGCAGTTTCTGACAATGCTCCCGCCGTCAGTCTGCTTCCTGTCGAACCTGTCATAGCCGTCCACATTCAGTTTCGCCAGCCCGAACCTGACGCCTGACACGGTCTTGACCAGATTGCTGATGACCCCTCGCGCCGTCTGGATCCGGGTTTTCTGGAGCGTTGCATCCGTGCTCACCGTGCTGCGCTGGCTCGATGTCGCATGATAAAACAGCCAGTTGAGATAGTTCCCGTCCCAGCGGGTATCGTCATAGGGAAGCGGAAGCTTGATGGTGACGCTGTTTTTAGTGAAGTTGCCCTTTTTGTCGTCCCGGATATAGTCGTTTCCGGTCGACAGATAGTGATAGCCGTTACTGGTTGTCTGATAGTAGGTCCGATCGTTGTCGAACCCGCCGCTGTAACGGGCAGTGGGATCGAACGCCGAGTGCTGCATGATGATGTCCATGCTGCCCGAGTTGTCGAGCAGGATCATGACATTGGGCTGGGAGATATTGAGCAGGAACAGAGGGATCTGCGAGACCGCTGC
The DNA here is from genome assembly GCF_000007985.2 of Geobacter sulfurreducens PCA. Classification (NCBI taxonomy): domain Bacteria; kingdom Pseudomonadati; phylum Thermodesulfobacteriota; class Desulfuromonadia; order Geobacterales; family Geobacteraceae; genus Geobacter; species Geobacter sulfurreducens. The sequence goes on along the minus strand of NC_002939.5, from coordinate 1,151,655 downwards.
CAGTGCCAGGGAAGCGACGATTCCGGCAAAGGCCATCGCCGCAGCCAGCAGGGCAAATTTCCTGAGAGTCGTATTGTCGGTGCTCATGGCAGGCTTCCTAATAGGCCGCAGTGGTGACCACCTGGATTTGCCTCGTGACGGTGGCGTTCCTGTTTTCACCTTCGGACGTAATCCGGTAGTAGTGAACCATCGCCCCGGCCGATGTGGATGTCCCCTGCTTGGCGCTCTCGCCCCCCGCATAGGAGGCGGGTGCGTTCTTCAGGTGCTGGATGTAGTAGCGAAATCTGCCGCTCACCACTCCGTCTGCCGTGACCGGCTCGTCATCGCTCCATACAGTGGCTGCGGTCGGTCGGGAGGTAGTGGTGTTGCTGAACCACGGGGCCGGGTTAAGCTGGTTTTCAGGCGCGGAACCCTGGTTCGCCAGCCACGCCAAGCCTGCCTTCACCCCGGATTCAGCGGCAAAAAAAGCCTTCTGTGATTCCTGGTAATGGGTGCTGAAGAGCATATCCATGAGGGTTGTCCGATACAGGATCGCCACCATCAGGGAAAGAACCACCATCAGAACAAGGGCCAGCGCCAGGGCGGCTCCCCGGTTGTTTGTCAGCGGACGGACCATCGCATCTCCCTTTTCACATATCCCTGACGGCAAGGTTTCGCAGCGAGATTGTCGTGCTCATCACCATCCGGCGGTACCCTCCCCCGCTCCGGGCCACACCGTTGCCGTCGTCTCCGGTGAGCCGGATCGAATCTCCGGCCCCGTACTGTCGGTCAGGCTTTGCCGTTCGCACGATAATGCTGATCCGCACCGCCCGCAGCTTGTCGACGTCATGGTCGGGATCGTCGGTGACGGGGGCATCGAGCCACGTACCATCCCGGAAGTAATATTTGACCTGAAAATCCTCGATCCCCGAGGCGACCGGCCGCTCCTCCACTGCGCCGGTCAGGCCGGCCTGTGACTGCCGGCGCAGGTTCATGCCGGCATCCACGTAGTACCTCACGGTGCGGAGGGCCTCGGGGGCCAGTCTCAGCACCTTGGCTCCGACCGGATAGCCGCCCGGTGGAAACAGGTTGACGGCAGGGTTGGACGGATTGTAGAAGGAGGCCAATGGCCCGTCGCCCGCTCCGTTGCCGTGTTTGACCGACAATCCGCCGGCGGACGTCGTATCCGTTACCATCAGGATTGAGCCGTACTTGGCAAGATCAGTGGGATCGTAGATGATGATCAGGTCGTTAGCGTTAATCCCGTCGGTCGAGCTGACCGGGGTATTGCTCGACGATGGCGGCGGGACACTTCCTGACAGGGTAATGTCCGGCATCGCGTCGGAGGGCTGATCGCAATAACGGATGGCGATGGAATCGGTATCCGCCGCCGGCACTGCCACCTTGGGGGAGCCGAAGACGTTTGCCTCGGCAACCGCGTAGTAATTGTCGGTAACCGTGCCGACCCCCTTGTTGTAGAACCGTATCTTCAGATTACCCACATCGCTCAGGCCATAGCCTGTCATCCGCAGGTCCCGCTCCATGGCGGTCATGGCCAGCCGGGCTTGCTGCTGCATCCGGACGGCCTCCTCCCGAACAAGGTATTCGTGCTGCCCGCGAAGGAACACTGCTGAAACGCCGGCCGTGATAATCGCGAAGATCACGATCACCACCAGCACCTCAACAAGGCTGTACCCCTTTGTGCCACCAGACCGGAATACCGTCATCGCCGCCTCTAGTAGTCCCGCTTCAGCATGGTGAACGTTCTCGATCTTTCGTGGCCGTTGCTGTTCCACCTGACCCTGACCGTAACGGTCTTGATCCCCACATCAGGGACATTGTCCTCCACCTTCACCTCCCTGACATACCCCACTGCTGAGGCATTGGCGGTGGTATAGGGTTCAAAAGCCCCCCCGGTGGCAGGCAGCGAACCATAACTGCGGGCCGTGAACCGCTCCAGCATATCCTGGCCGAGACTGGCCGCCATGGTCATGTCGCGTGTGAACCTGCCGGAATTGATCGACATCCAGAGGACCATGATGACCGACAGAAAGCCGACCACCAGAATCAGCAGCGCAATGAGCATCTCCACGAGACTCATGCCCTGCCGGTTCGAAAGATATCCCTTGATCATCTCTCCCGACTTCGTCATTTCCTTGGCCCCGATTTCCGTCTTTTTGACTTCATCTTGCCCCGCAACAATACCCCACTACCATGTGCAGCAACGCCCATGCCAAACCGCCGGGGAGCGCAGCCTGCACATAAGGCAGGGGATGCGAAGGAACCAAACGAGAGGCATCGGCACCATACTATGAAAAACATGCGGCGTCATGCCCCTCGAAGCGGGCATATGGCCGGAGGTCACTGCAGGGCGTTCCCAGCGCGGCACTCAGCGTTTTACCGCTGGATAGCCGGCACAGACCCGCTCCGCCTCAGTGAGCAGGTCCATCATCTCACCGGCGGAGCCAGGCGGAGGCGTATCAACCAGCTGATGTTCCATGCATTCAGAAAAACTCCGAAAGAGTGGCGGGGCGGCATCCGGCGCAACCGGCGACCGACGGCGCGCCGGGGCCTTCGCTTCCGGCACCGCTTTGCCGTGCGTCCTGCCGGCGGCCTTACGTGCCGGCGCTGCGGCCGGCTCCTGCAGGTCAGCGGCGGCTCGGGGGTTATCGGTGTAATATGCGCTTCCGTCCCGCGCCTTCAGCTTGTACAGCACCATGGGGGGCGGCGGGGGAGGGGGCTCGGTAGCCGTCTGTTCCGGAAGCGGTTCCGCTGACGGGGCGGAGGCGACCACCCCTTCGGGACTCCCGGCCGGAGCGGCGCTGGCGGCCGGCTCACGAGATTCGCGAGGGACCGGTGTCGATGCCATCGGCTCTATTTCGCTCTCAGGCTTGCGGGCCGCCGACACCGGGGGATGCGCGCCGGCGGGGATGGCAAAACCATTCTTGAGAAAGGCCGTCCCGAACTCATTGAGTTTCGGAATCCTGGAATGGCACCCATCACACTGCATGCCGTATTTTCTGGCAAAGGCCGACATGGCCGAAGCATCGGCAATCAGCCATAGCGACGCGGCCACTGCAACCAGAATCCGCAACGTCCACCAGTTCACCGCCATCGTACCCCCATTGACTGCCCATACTCGTTCATTCACGACGATCTCTCACCGCCTTCTATCAGCGCACCATAATAGTAAGCAATTCTCATTCCTTCAACAGGCAAACGCATGAGCACTCCCGTCAATCCCCCCTCTTGCCCTTCCCCCTCCCCTGTGTTACAAGCTGATATACATTATTTTCCACAGAGGTTCGCCATGCCTATCGCCACGAAAATCGCCGGCCACATTTCCAAGTCGTCATGGATTCGCAAGATGTTCGAGGAGGGGGAGCGACTGCGGCAGATCCACGGCGCCGACAATGTGTACGATTTCACCATCGGCAACCCCGACACGGAGCCACCCGAGCAGTTCCGGGAAGAACTCCTCAACCTGGCTCGGCACCCCGTGCCCGGCATGCACCGCTACATGAGCAACGCCGGCTATGCGGAAACCCGCGGTGCCGTGGCCGAAGTTCTTTCCGAGGCGGCAGGCTTCGAGGTGAAGGCCGACCACGTCATCATGACCTGTGGGGCCGGCGGCGCCCTCAACGTGGTCCTGAAGACTATTCTCAACCCGGGGGAAGAGGTGATCATCCTGGCCCCCTACTTCGTGGAATATAAATTCTACATCGATAACCACGGCGGCGTGCCACGGGAGGTCTGGACCGACCGCGAGACCTTCCAGCTCGACGTGGCGGCCATCGAGGCGGCCATGACCGCCAAGACCCGGGCGATCATCATCTGCTCGCCCAACAACCCCACCGGCGTCATTTATCCTGAAGAGAGCCTGGCGGCTCTGGGCGAGATGGTGGCACGGATGGAGCGGCGCTTCGACCGCCAGATCTACGTTATCTCCGACGAGCCCTATGCCCGCATCAGCTACGACGGCAAGCAGGTGCCGAACATCTTCCGGTTTGTGCAGAGCTCTGTCATCGTCACCTCCCACAGCAAGGACCTGGCCCTGCCCGGCGAGCGGATCGGCTATCTGGCGGCCAATCCCCGCGCCCGCGGCGTGGAACAGTTCATGGAAGGGGCGGTCTTCTCCAACCGGGTGCTCGGTTTTGTGAATGCGCCGGCCCTCATGCAGCGGCTCGTGGCCAAGCTGCAGCGGTCCTCCGTGGACATCGGCGAGTACCAGGCCAAGCGAGACCTGTTCTACGACAGCCTCACCGCCATGGGGTTCCGGATGGTGAAGCCCGACGGCGCCTTCTACCTCTTTCCCCAATCGCCGCTGGCAGATGATGTGGCATTCGTCACCATGGCCCAGAAACACCGCATTCTGCTCGTCCCCGGTGCCGGATTCGGCGCACCCGGCTTCTTCAGGATCGCCTACTGCGTGGATCGGGGCGTCATCGAACGGAGTCTGCCCGCATGGCGGGAGCTGGCCCGCGACGCAGGCCTGGGCGGGAGCTGACGATCGGCAACAATTTTAATTTTCAAAATCACAGCATTATCGATTCAAATCAATAACATTTGAAACTTGACTTTTCGAATTGAAATGCGCTAAGGTCAGCTCACTTCAGACATAGCGTCAACACTGCCGCAGATACACGACAATACTAAACCATCCGCGAGGATGGGACGGAAAGCCCACAGGGTCTCACCGAGACAGCCGGGTCGCCGAATTATCGAGATCGATATTCAGGCGACCCGGCTTTTTTTGTGGCGACGATTAAGGAGGAAACACCATGAATATGGGAAAAAAGATACAGGAAATGGCCGTGTGGCTCGAATTTCTCGTGGGATCGGGACTGGCGATCTTCTTCCACCTGGTGCTCCACTACGAGCAGGCCGCCTACGTGATCTTCGGCATCGGCATCCTGCTGGCCCTGGGCACCTACCTGATCCGCGAAGAGATCGAAAAAAACCGCTCACACTTAGTGGAACAGTACCAGCAGGCCCACGAAATCCCCTTTGCCATGGCCGGGATCGCCGACCCCGAATGCCTGGCAAAGGCTCATGAGCTGATCGCCGGCACCCGACGCACCATCACGATTCTTCAGCAAGGGTACATTCCTCTGGACGAGAATGAGTTCTACCTGGAAGGGGCGAAACTGTCCGATCAGGCGGTACGCGAAATACGTGCCGTGGATCCGCTGATGGCGGGATGGTGGACCAGGGGAGCCCTGGTCAACTTTTACCAGGCAAACCTGCGCGCCCTGGACCGCGGCGTGAGGATCAGGCGGATCTTTGTCGTCAACCGGGAAGAACTTGGAGAGCCGGAGGTGCAGAAGGTGCTCCTCAGCCACTACCGCGACGACATCGACATCCGGATCGTGTACCGGGACGAGCTGCCGGCAGCGGGCGAGATCATCGGCCGCGACACCAACAGCTCTTTCGACTTCGCCCTCTACGACGATCGCGTTGCCACCGATGTCTTCGCTCATCCGGGCAAGTATTACGGCAGGAAAACGGCCCAGCCCATGGAGGTGGCCAAGTACCGGCACCTCTACGAACTGATCGAGCACAGCGCCCACACGGTCAGCGAGGATGGTGACAGGATCGTGCCGTCGGCCGAGGTCATGCCCCTGGCCTCCTGAAATGAACGAAAAAACCCGTACCCCCGCGAGGGTACGGGCTCAGCCACAGGGTAACGGAACCGCCTAGCCCTTGCCCAGGGCTTCCAGCATGGCGACGCCCATCTTGGTGGGGCTGGTGGCCACCACCACCCCGCATTCGGAAAGGGTCCGGATCTTGTCCTCGGCTTTTCCCTTGCCGCCGGTGATGATGGCGCCGGCATGCCCCATCCTCTTGCCCGGAGGCGCGGTGACGCCGGCGATAAAGGATGCCACCGGCTTCTTCATGTTTTCCTTGATCCAGTAGGCCGCTTCTTCCTCGGCAGTGCCGCCGATCTCACCGATCATGAAGACCGCCTCGGTGTTCTTGTCCTCGTTAAAGAGCTTGAGCACGTCAATGAAGTTCATGCCGATGATCGGGTCGCCGCCGATGCCGACGCAGGTGGACTGACCGAGCCCCGCCTCGGTGATCTGCTTGACCGCCTCGTAGGTGAGGGTGCCGCTGCGGGAGACCACACCAATCTTGCCGGGCTTATGAATGTAGCCGGGCATAATCCCCACCTTGCACTCGCCCGGAGTGATGACGCCAGGGCAGTTCGGTCCCACGAGCCGGGTCCGGCTCTCCTGGAGGATGCGCTTCACCGGAACCATGTCGCGCACCGGGATTCCTTCGGTGATGCAGACCGCCAGTTCCAGTCCCGCGTCGGCCGCCTCAAGGATGGCGTCGGCCGCGGCCGGCGGCGGGACGAAGATCATGGACACATTGGCCCCGGTGTACCTGACCGCTTCCTCGACGCTGTTGAAGACCGGTATCCCTTCGATGTGAATCCCCCCCTTGCCGGGGGTGACGCCGGCCACGATCCTGGTGCCGTAGTCCCGGCACTGCTGGGTATGGAAGAGACCGCTGCGGCCGGTTATGCCCTGAACGACTATTTTCGAATCGCTGTTGATGAGTATGGACATTGATGATCTCCGTCAATTGATGTGTAGGGGCAAACCTTGTGTTTGCCCTGACAGAAGGCGATCACAAGGATCGCCCCTACGGACCCGTTCACCCGAGCATCCCCACGATCCGTTCCGCCCCCTCGCCCAGGGAGTCGGCGGTCTGGACGTTGAGCCCCGATTCGACCAAGAGCTGCTTCCCTTCCGCCACCTTGCTGCCGTCCATCCGGACCACGATCGGCAGGGTGCAGTGCACCTCGCTGGCGGCCTCGATGATCCCCTGGGCGATCACGTCGCAGCGCATGATCCCGCCGAAGATATTAACGAAGACCCCCTTCACGTCCGCATCCTCCAGGATGATCTTGAAGGCCTCGGCCACCTTCTCGCGCGTGGCGCCGCCGCCGACGTCCAGGAAGTTGGCCGGCTCGCCACCGAACTCCTTGAGCACGTCGAGAGTGGCCATGGCGAGCCCCGCGCCGTTGACCATGCAGCCGATATTGCCGGAGAGCTTGATGTAGGAGAGATCGTACTTGCCGGCATTGATCTCCAGGGTGTCGAGCTGGGAGTAATCCATCATGTCCGGGTATTCCCGGTGCCGGAAGATGGCGTTGTCGTCAAAGTTGATCTTGGCGTCCATGGCCATGAGCCAACCAGCCCGGGTGACCACCAGGGGGTTGATTTCGACCAGCGAGCAGTCCTTTTCCAGAACCACCTTGTAGAGATTGAGCATCAGCTCCACGCAGTCCTCGCAGAGGGTGCCGGAAAGCCCGAGGGCCAGGGCGATGCGGCGGGCCTGGAACGGACGAAGGCCCGTGTAAGGGTCGATGGTGAGAACATGGATCTTGTCGGGGGACTTCTGGACCACCTCCTCGATGTCCACTCCCCCTTCGGCCGAAGCGATGAGGCAGTAGCGAGAGGTGGAACGGTCGAGAGTAATGGAGAGATAAAACTCGCGGGCGATCTCCACGGCCTCCTCCACCAGGATGCGGCGGACCTTGAGACCTTCGGGACCGGTCTGGGGGGTGATGAGGCGACGCCCGAAAAGCTCCTTGCCGTAATCCTGGGCCTGCTCCGGATGATGGACCAGTTTGACGCCGCCGGCCTTGCCGCGTCCGCCGGCATAGATCTGGGCCTTGATGACGCAACGCCCCCCCATCTCCTTGGCCGCCCGCTCCACCTGGTCGGAGGTGAGGGCCACCCGCCCCCGGGGCACCGGGATGCCGTAGGCGCTCAGTATTTCCTTTGCCTGGTACTCATGAATGTTCATGACGCCCCCTTTAGTATTAATAAAACAGTTTTATGTATACCATAAACGCAATGCGAATGGTAAGACAAATTCACACGATCAACCTTAACTGTTTACTCCTGTCGTCAACGATTTATAATACTACCAGACTATGCCCAGGGAGGAAGCCGTGCCCGGAAATGAACTTCAGGAACTTGTCGCCCGCGGGATGAAGGCTGCCAACAGCGGAAGGACCGCTGCTGCACTCGAATGCTTCGAACGGGTGGTGAAGCTGCAGAGCACTCCCGTCAACTGGTCCTATCTTGCCTTCTGCGTTGCCCGGGAGCGGCAACAGTTCGAGCATGCTACCCGGCTCTGCGAGGAGGCGGTTCGCCGTGAACCCCGCAGCTCGGTCCTCTATCTGAACCTGGGGAAGGTTTACCTCCTTTCCGGCCGCAAGGACGACGCCATCAGGACCTTTCGCCAGGGGCTCCTCTATGAGCGCAACACCTTGATCGAATCGGAGCTGCGCCGGCTCGGCCTGCGGAAACCGCCGGTCCTGAACTTTCTTGCCCGAGAACACCCCGTTAACAAATATCTCGGCATTATGCTGAAAAAGTTGAAGATAAGATGAGCCCGCCGGGCGATTGGGAGGAGGGACGTGATGATCAGGCACCTGGAATTCAAGAGCAGAACGCGAACCGACATGATCGACATCACGTCCGCGGTGCAGGAGCAGGTGCGGTCCGCCGCCGTCCGGAACGGCGTGTGCCACTTGTTCGTGCTTCACACCACGGCGGGAATCACCATCAACGAGGGGGCCGACCCGGCTGTTCAGCGCGACATGGTCAACTTTCTCGATCGGCTTGTCCCCATCGATCCGTACTTCACCCACGCGGAAGGAAATTCGGACGCACACATCAAATCAACCCTCACGGGAACCTCGCTGACAGTCTTCATTGTGGAGGGGAAATTGCTGCTCGGCAGCTGGCAGTCGATCTACCTCTGTGAATTCGACGGACCGCGTCATCGACGGGTGGCCGTCAAGGTGGTACCCGACCCCTGACGCAACGGCGATGAAATCAGGGGGTCCGTCACTCAAGTTTCCTGCCGAATTGCCGATAAAGATACTAATGAAAGCATGCCTACCCGATAGTGCCCGGATCAAGGCACAGTCCCGAGCATGACCGGGGATCCCGCATCCCTCGTGGCAGCCGGCCTGCTGCTGGGAATGGTCGCGGGATTCGTCATGCACCGTTCCGACTTCTGCATGGCGGGTGCGTTTCGCGACCTGTTCCTCTTCGGCAGCGCCACTATGCTCAGGCCAGTGCTGCTGATGTCAGCGGCTGCCATGGTCCTGTTCGAGGTCGCACGCGTGTGCGGGTTGGTGCCGCTGTACCCCTTCCCCCTTTTCGGAGTACCCTCCGCGTCGAACCTCGCGGGGGGCGCCATCTTCGGCGTCGGCATGGTGCTGGCGGGAGGGTGTGTCGTGGGGACCCTCTACCGGGTCGGGGCGGGAAACGTTGCCGCGATGGTTACACTGGCGGGGCTCGTGGCCGGGAGCGCACTCTACGCAGAGATCCACCCCGTCTGGAAGCGCCTGGCCGACGCTACCGCCATGCCGGCGATGGGGGTTACGGTCCCGGCGTTTCTGGGGATTGAACCCTATTGGCTCACAACGCCGCTGGCCATCGTAGCCGCCCTGATTGTCTTCCACTGGCAACGCCGGGGCATGCTGACCCGCCAGGCACAGGTGGAAGGCTACCTCCAGCCGTGGTGGACGGCGCTGGCGCTGGCAGGGGTCAGCCTCCTGTCCGTGATGGCCACTACCATGCCGCTGGGGGTGACAACGTCCTACACAAAGGCGGGAGGATGGCTTCTCGACCGAGTCATTCCCGGGCATATTGCCGAACGTAACTACTTTCTGGCGCTTCCGCTCAACCTTGCGGCAACGACACCCCTTGGTGAAGTGCCCCTTATCGGCGGACCCGCGCCGGTAACGGACGCAATCGCGCTTGTCCAGGTACCGGTCATCGCCGGAATCATCGCGGGCAGCGCGCTTTCCGCGCTCCTGCTGGGAGAGCTCGGCTTCCGCTACCGCATCCCGGCCCGGCAGTACCTGGCCGCCCTGACCGGTGGGATACTCATGGGCCTTGCCGCACGAATGGCTCCCTCCTGCAACATCTGGCACCTGGCCGGAGGGTTGCCGATCCTGGCGTGGCAAAGCATCATCTTTACAGCAGGGCTCCTGGCCGGAGCCTGGCTGGGGAGCAGGATCATCATCCGGCTTCTTGCATGACCGGGCCCGGACGGGCTTGGGGACCATCTCGCGACAGAGGTTGATGTCATGGAAACCATTGAATTCGACATCCGCGGCCAGATCTGCCCCTCCACGCTGCTGACTGCGCTGAAGGAAATCAACCGCCACCGCACCAGCCTCAAAAACGGGAACTGCGTGCTCGTGTTCCTGACCGACAATCGGGATGCAACCATCACGATCCCGGAAACGGTGCGCAACATGGGATATGGGGGCCAGGTGGAAAAACGGAACGGATACTACGTGCTGACGATCTCACAGGCGGGCGGAAGCGATGGGCCTCATTGATACGTTGAAATCATTTTTCGGCAATCTGTCCGGCAGGGACGAGATACGCCGGCTCCGCAGGGAAAACGAGGAACTGGCCGAGCGGGAGCGCAAGGCTATCGCCTATATCCGGGAGAAGACGAACCACCTGCTGACCACCATCGGTACCCTCCCCCTGCGCCACGAAGAGCTTGACGACCGCAGCCTGCTGGAAGTGGATCCCATCGGCATCGTCTGCGATTCCTTCGAACAGATTCTTGAGCACATGAAAGAGGTGAATGCCGAGCTGAAGCTGGCCCATGACGAGATCCAGGGAATCTTCGACTGTTCCGACGCCGCCATTTTCGTGCTGGACACCTCGATGAACATCCAGGCGAGCAACTCCCAGGCCCGGAAAATATTCGCCTACGACGGCAACCCCATCGGGAAGACCTGCGACGAAATCATCTGCCGCACGAAATATCCCGAAGGCTGCATTTTCACGAGCATCATAGCCTCGAAACGCGCCGAGCGGCGCAGCGAGTGCGGCCGCGTCGGGAGATGGTTCAACGTCCACGGCGCCCCCATCAAGAACCGCTTCGGCGACATCACCCACGTGGTTCTCTTCTACACGGACATTACCGAGGAGAAGCGGGTGCTCGATACGCTCCGCGAACGCGAGGGGATGTATGACCTGATCCTCGACAATGCCAGCGACTTGTTCCAGAGCATAGCCATCGACGGTTCAATCAACTATGTGAACCGGGCATGGCGTACCACTCTGGGCTACACTGACGACGATCTCGCCACGCTCTCAATCTTCGACGTCATTCATCCTGAGTCCGTGGATCATTGCCGCGAGATATTCATGAGACTGCTGGCCGGCGCGCGTTCAGGGCCGGTCTCCTTCTCGTTCGTAACAAAACACGGCCGGATCGTACCGGTCACCGGCTCCGTATCGTGCAATTTCCGGGACGGGAAACCCTATGCCACCTGCGGCATTTTCCACATCATGTCCGGCGTCGGCCAGGACAACGCCACCGCCGGCCCCGACAAGGAGAGCCGGGCCGGCGGCCAGCGCGCCGGCTGATCCGCGACCATGGGCAGCACTTCGTCCGGTTCCTTCTTCGCCTATTCCCCCGACACCAGCATTCACTATCGTATCCACGGCTGTGGCCCGGTGAGCGTGGTCTTTATCCACGGTTTTGCCGCGGCCCTGACCACATGGGACGATCTGGTCCCCCTCTTCTCCCCTGGCCGTTTCACCCTTTACCTGATCGACCTGAAGGGATTCGGTTTTTCGTCCAAGCCGCGGCGCGGTTCGTATTCTCTGGCAGAACAGGCCGCCGTAGTCACGGCCTTCATACAGACACAGGGCCTTCGGCAGGTCGTGCTCGCGGGGCATTCCCTCGGCGGCGGCATCGCACTGCTGGCGGCCCTCCGCGCCAACGAACGGGGTGACGACGGACTGATCGACAGGCTGATTCTCCTGGACTGTGCCGCCTACCCCCAGCGGCTTCCCCGTTTCATGCGACTGCTCGGGGTGCCGGTGCTCGCCCGGCTCGGCATGGCCCTGATCCCGGTACGCCTGATCGTCAAGTCTACCCTCCGCGCGGTATTCGAAGACCCCACCGCCATCACGGCGGAACGCATCCGGCGTTACGAAACCTGCTTCGGCAGAAGGGGGATAGCGCGGGTGCTGATCCGGACCGTGCGGGAGCTTTCACGGACCGACGTCTCAGCCGTCATTCAGCGGTATGGAGAGATAGCCATCCGCACCCTCATCATCTGGGGAGAAAACGACCGCATCGTCCGGCCGACTCAGGGCCGCCGCCTGGTTGACGCCCTGCCGTCGGCGCGGCTGGCTGTCATTGGTGCCTGCGGCCACAATCCCCACGAGGAGCAGCCGCTCCGGACCTACGAACTGATGAGGGAATTCATCGAAGAAGGAGAGGATAAGGGCGAGGGTATGAGCGCCGCGCAACGCAGCCGATGTCCTGCGCTGTAGTTTTGCATCGACGAATATGGCTACGGAGTGCGGCGCAGTTCGTCAATAAAGCGCCGGTAGCGCTCCTCGCCGGCGATGAACTGGGTAATCTTGATGCCCATCCCGCTCTTCCTGACGAGATGGATGACCTGGGGGGGGACCTTTTTGGACCACCTGACCATCCCTTCCAGAAAGACCGGCTCGCTATCGGGCAGCTCCAGTTCGATCTGGATGAGGGTGCCCGGCGGGCAGAGGTTGGTGGTCTTGATGAAGAGGCCGCGGGGCGAGACATCTTCAGTGAAGGCGAGCCGACTGGGGGTATCGGTTCCGAACCTGAGCGACAGGCGTTTTTTTGACCTCCCCGTCTTCCGTTTCTCAACCATGCCCCATCCTTTCGCATCAACCCGGATCCGATGTTATGTAGAAGTCCTGGGCAGGTTTACACCAGCAGAAACCCGATGTGGTAAAGTAAAACTACCACAACCGCCACATTTGCACACACAAAATGCAGGCGATCGGAGGGCCGGGCGTCCGTCGTCTCGCCCGGACAAGGGAACGCCGGCTACGGCAGGGTGAAGGTGAAGGTTGCCCCATGGCCCGGCACGCCGTGGGCGGTAACGGTGCCGCCGTGCCGCTCGATGACCCGTTGTACGGTGGCGAGCCCCACTCCGGTGCCCGGGAACAGGCTCTCGTCGTGGAGCCGCTGGAACACCTCGAATATCCGTCCCACTTGCCTCATGTCAAAACCGGCGCCATTGTCGCGAAGATAAAAGACTCGTTCGCCGTTGCGGTCAACGGAGCCGAATTCTATCCGGCCGCCATCCACGTTCCGGGTGAATTTCCAGGCATTGGACAGCAGGTTCTGCAAGGCCACACGGAGCATTGAGGGGTCCCCCTCGGCCGTCAGATCGGGGGCAATGACAAAATCGATCCGGCGGGCCGGCTCCGACCGGCGCAGGTCCAGAGCGAGCTGGCTGACTAGTGCTCCCATGTCGACTTTTTCACGGCGGAGGTCTTTTCGCGAAACCTGGTTCAAGGCAAGGAGGGCTTCCATGAGGTCATCCATCTGGGAACTCCCTTCGCAGATACACGACAACAGGAACCGACCGTCGTCGCCCATTTGCTCGCCGTAGGTTTCCCGCAGCGTCTCAACAGCGCAGGATATCTTGGCGAGCGGGGCGCTCAGATCGTGGGAGAGAGAATGGCTGAACGCCTCCAACTCCCGGTTATTGGCTGCCAGATCCCTGGCGCGGCGCTCCAAGGCGGCATTGAGGGACTTGATTTCCTCCTCGCTGCGCCTGCGCTCGGTCACATCGCGAACCACCTCGACGCCGGCGACGATTTCACCGGCGGCATTGCGCACCGGCGAGGAGGTGATCTCCAGAAGACGCGTCTCCCCCTTGCTGATGAACCGGCGGCTTCCCGTGCATACCTCGCCCGTATCCATGGCGCGGGCCATGGGACAGTCACGGCAGGCATCCGGGTCTTCGCCGTATGCGTCGGAGCAGCGTTCTCCACCGTGCTCGCCGAGCAGGCGCTCATGGGCCCGGTTCTGGTAGACGATGCGGAAACCCCGGTCGAGCATGCAGACTCCGTCGCCGACCGCGGCAATGACGGCATCGGTCCTGGCCTTTTCATCCAGGGTAGTGGCCACCGCCGCTTCCAGCTTCCGGACCAGCAGCCGGCGCTCCCTGAACAGTCTGCGGACGAAGAAAATGAGCAGCAGTTGCGCAATGAGGGGGATCAGGTGGAACAGAGAGGCACGCACGGTCGGAGCGTGAAGGAGGCCGCATTCACATCCCATCTGGGGAATGACGGCATCGATCACCGTGTCGGCGAACCAGAAGGCCGTAAGCGCCACGAGGGTCGTGACGATGATCGATTCAATACCGTTTTTAGGCGGGTCACTCATTGTTTTCACGGATAAGACCTCGCGTCCCTGCGGGGAGTCATCTCTAAAACTACATTAACATTCCGCCAGTTGCGCCACCATACAATCAAAAATCAAAATACGTTAATTTTTTAATGCAAAGACAATACCCACAACTCAAGACGCGATACACTTGCCAGCAAAAGGCCACGGGAGGCTGATGATGCCGCCACTCTTTCACCCTCATCTCGTGAACGGCCCTTTCGATGATCCGGGACTCTACGTCGATTTTCTGTTCGAGCGGCGGGCGGTCCTGTTTGACCTGGGCGACACGGCTCCGCTGCCGCCCAGGAAGGTGCTCCGTCTCTCCCACATCTTCGTCTCCCACACCCATGTGGACCACTTCATAGGCTTCGACCGGGTGGTAAGGCTCTGCCTCGGCCGGGAAAAACGGCTTCACCTGCTCGGGCCGCCCGGATTCGTCGACCAAGTGGCCGCCCGACTGGCGGGATACACCTGGAACCTGGTGGAAACCTTCCCCACCGACTTCACCCTCGCTGCCGCCGAGCTTCATCCGGACGGAAGCGTTCACAGCGCGGAGTTTCATTGCCTTGCCGCGTTTTCGAGGGACAACGAGCGGCGGGATCGCGCCGCCGGCGGAGTGCTTCTGGATGAAGAGGCATTCCGCGTCAGAAGCGTCTTCCTCGATCACGGCATCCCCTGCCTCGCCTTTGCCCTGGAAGAAAAAAACCACGTGCACATTCTCAAGAACCGCCTGCGGGAGGCGGGATTACCGACTGGGGCGTGGCTGGCGGAACTCAAACGGGCAATCCTGGGCGGCAGGGACGACGGGGAGCCCTTCAGGGCATGGTGGCGGGACGGTGGAAAAGAATGCGAGGCGTGGTTCCCTCTCGGCGAACTGCGGGAGCGTTTTACCAAAACCGTGGCCGGACAGAAAATTGTCTACGTCACGGACGCAGCACCGACCCCGGAAAACCGGCGTCTCATCGTGGAGCTGGCGGCCGGTGCCGATTACCTCTTCATAGAGGCCCCCTTCCTGGATGAAGAGCGGGAGCGCGCCGGCGACCGATGTCATCTGACCGCCCGCATTGCAGGCGAACTGGGCAGGGATGCGGGCGTTGCGCGGGTGGTCCCGTTCCACTTTTCCCCCCGTTACATGGGAAGGGAATCGCTACTGCGGGATGAAGTGGAGCGGGCCTTCAGGGGGTGACGGCGGAGCGGAAAAACGAACCGCGGCGCCGAAAGGGCGCCGCGGTCACGGTCAGACGGCGAACAAGGTCAGGCGCCGCAACACTTTTTGTACTTCTTGCCGCTACCGCAGGTGCACGGATCATTGCGCCCGATCTTAGTGCTCACGGCGGGCTGGGGCTTGATCCCATAGCCGTCGGTAAAATACCAGGCATCATCGACCTTGCGGAACTCGGCCAGTTCATGGTGGGTGCGGCGCCCTCCGGTGTCGCGGTAACGGGCGATGAACTCAACCCGTCCCTCGGTGTCGGCGGGTCCTCCGCCGGCAGTGGCAAGGATTTCGAGCCCCTCCCACTGGGATGATTCGGCCCACTCGCGGGTTCCCTTCTCGTCGAAATCGGCCCGGTGGTCCGGATGTGTGGTGTCGTGGATATAGCCTATCTCCGCACGGGTATAAGCGGTGTAGCGCGAACGCATCAGCTCTTCGGCGGTGAGAGCTGCGCGCGCGCCTGTGACGAGGGGCTCACAGCACTCGCCGAAGCTTTTGCCGGTACCGCAGGGACAAAGGTTGGTCATGGGTGGCTCCTTGTAGCGTGTAAATCGGCCCCGTTGCCATGGGCTCGGGGGGCCTTCTGAAAGCCATTACATACCTGCCCGCGCTGTCCGTGTCAACTGTTAAGGAGCCGCTACCGGAACGGGATGACGAACAGAGCATCGAGGAAGGGGCCAACACGCTCCCGGTCTGTCGGAGTCAACGCGCTCACCGGCAGCGGTGTGCTGAAGCGCCTCAAAAACCGCCGATCGGCAAAGCCGAGCACGGGATTCTTGAGGCCGAGACGGGGAGGTACGGCCAGCGGCGCGAGACGGAGAACGCCCACATCGTGCCGGAGGGCCGGATTGAGCATCAGGAGCGCGTCCGGGGCGAGGCCGCAGCCGCCCCGGGGCTCGCGCCCCAGGTAGAGTACGAAGTTGGGCACCGGTTCACCGGCCTGCTCTAGCCCGCGCAGACGCACCACCTCGGCCCCCGGCTCGGCAAGGGCCCGGGAATGGGCGAAACGGAGCGGAACAAGACCGGTTTCCCCCACCATGGCCATAAGCTCGTCAATGCTGAAGATGCGGGCGCGGGGATGAAGCAGGGCGTCGGCAAGCCCCGCGTCCCCTCCCCCTTCGCCCGAGGCCTCCACGGCATGGCTGAGCCTCGACCCCGGCGGCGAACGGCGCAGAAGATCCTTGAGCCGCGCCACGTCCCGCACGCCGGCGAATCGCAGGGCCCGGCGGGCCGACTCCACCACCCGTCGCGCGCCCCGGCTGTAGACCATGAGCCGGAGGATCCCCCCCGGCGCCAGCCGCCGCTCCAGGGCCCGCAGTCCCGCCAGAGGGTCGGCAAGGTGGTGGATAACGCCGAAGGAATCGATGAAGCCGTACTCTCCTTGGGCCGCGGCCGGGTCCATCAGGTCTCCCTGTTCGAAGGAAATGCCGAACCTGCCGTGCATCCAGGCATGGAGCCGGGCCCGCCTGAGGTTGGCGGCGGAGAGGTCCAGGGCGGTGACCGGTACGCCGGGGTTTGCCACCGCCGTGGGGTAGGGGGAAAAACTGCCGCAGCCGGCAAGGAGGATACGGCGGGCCGCAGCCGGCGGCAGCGTGCCGTTGAAGCGGGCATAGAGAGCGTCGAGACTCAGGGCATAGGTGTCGCTCCGCCGCACCGAAGCAGCGAGCGGATAGCGGGGGTAGACCCAGGTTTCGTAGTGGAGGCGGACCTGATCGTTCATGGTTCCGGGGTTTTCCGCAACCAGAACTTGCGCACCAGTTCCACCGGGTGGTAGGAGAGCTTGGCGGTGCGCAGGCCCGGCTCGCCCAGGTCCTGCTCGCGGTTCACGAAGGTGCAGTCGGTGAAGAGACGACAGAACTCCCGGTTCACCAGTTGGGAAATCCCTTCCATGAAGGGGTCGGACTTTTCGAAGTGACAGACGGCGGTCTCTCGGTTGAGCCGTTCTCCCAGGGCAAAGGCCCCCACCCTCCCCTCCACGGCAATCACCACCCCTTCGAGCCCCAACTCGGCGGACAGAGTCACCGCTTCGGCGGCAGCGGCCGTTTCCGGGTCGAGCGACGTACTGCCGGCGGCATCGCGCACCCGGCGCCACTCGTCGAGCAGCGCCAAGCATCCTTGCCGGTGGTCCGGCCCGAACACCCGCACCTCGAAGGGATGACGCGCGGCAAAATAGTTGATCCGGTTCTTCTTCTTGTGGAAGCGGTTACCGGGGAGATCGGCCAGATCCGATCGGAGATAGAGGTAGTCGAAGCCATCACGGTCTTCTTCGACCGTGATGGCTGCATCCGCCCCATGGCGTTCCAGAAAGGTGTCATCGGCCCCGTAGATGGTGAAGCCGTCCGCCAGAAGTGTGCGGAGCGCTCCCGTAACGTCGCCGGAGAGGGGCGGCAGGGCGTACGCCTCGCCGCCGTAGCCCCGGCCGAGCACCACCAGCGCGTCTCCCAGCCGAGTGAGGCGGTAGTCGTGAATCCCGCGGAACAGGTAGAGATTGGCGAACGTCAGTTCGGACACACGGGGCTGAAGCTCTGTGAACAGGGCGTCCAGCAGCGGCTTGTCCGCCAGGGCAAGGGGGCGGGAGTCGGGGTGGCAGGGAATCTCCATGGTGTTCTTCACCCTAGAGCAGGATAACCAGCACCACCCCGCCGGCAATCACCGACAGGTTGCACGCCGCAGAAATCCCGTGGAGCTTCGAAAACTCGCGCCTGAGAGGATGATCCTTGGTGGTGGTTTCGAAAGAGGGGATCTGGCGCTTGAGCTCCGCGGCCTTCGGCTCGATGTGGAGGGCCTGGAACGCCGTGACGGCAAGCATCACCACCATCAGGGCCGCGGCCGGAATCCAGTTCTTTCCCCTGACGACCAGGAGCGCCACCAGGGCCACGGCACCGCAGGCGAGCCCCCAGCGGAAGTAGCCCGGGAAGAGGTAGCCGACGATACGCCCTGCTGCGTCACGACTCTCGGAACGGAAGATGGTCGGGGTCAGGACAAAGGTGAACAGGGTTGCGCCGCCGACCCACAGGGCGACGGCCAGGCGGCAGAGAGCGGAAACAAATGACACGGTGAACCTCCCTTACGGTGCTGGTACGCTTTTCCGAATCCCGATTCCCGGGTTCCGGCCTTTCATGACTTTTCCCGGTCCCCGAGTGCAAAGCGCTCGATGATCCACCGGGCAATGCTGCGGTGATGGGGGAGCGAACCGGGCATCCGGTCCACGCTGAACCAGCGGCCGTCCTCGATTTCATCGGGATCGACCCGGATCTCGCCGCCGGTGTATTCAGCCACGAACCCCGCCATGAGCTGGCTCGGAAACGGCCAGCACTGGCTCCCCACATAGCGGATGTCGGTAATCTCAACCCCTGCCTCTTCCCGCACCTCACGGCGGGCGCACTCCTCCAGCGACTCACCGAAATCGAGAAAACCGGCCACGAGGCTATAACGCCCGGGCGCCCACTCGGGCTTGCGAACCAGGAGAAACTCGTCTCCCCTCCTGACGAGGATGATGGCGCAGGGATGGATGTGGGGAAAATGCTCGGTCCGGCACGAGGGGCAGTGCTTGCCCCATCCGCCGGCAAGACGCTCCGTGGCACCACCGCAACGCGGGCAGCGGACGCTGGAGAGATCCCAGTGCAGGACCTGCTGGGCAATGCCGCCCAGAGTGAGGGTTGCGTCATCCAGACGTTCGTCGCCTGCGTTGAACGGCTCAGCAGCCAGATGCGACGGCAGCTCGGCCCGGGAGCCGATGCGGACGGCCCTGACCGGCAGCCCCTGCCAGCGGGCAATAAGGACAGGCTCGGACTCGGCAACAAGCCCATCCGGCAACGTCCCACGGGGGAGAACCAATCGGTCGGCCTGGGCGGCCACAACCAGCGAACCGCCGCGCAGAATGGTCCAGATGCCCGGCGCGCCATCATCGGGGATGCCGGGATGGAGCATTTCGAAGCAGTCGCCGAGTACCGCTGCGTTAAAGGGAAGATTGACCGTATCGGGATACCGCATGGGGCCTCCGGAGATTGTCGAAGCGGGTGTTGTCCGCAACCGGTGCCGGCGTGCGGGGGCTGGCGACACGCCGTCAGCGCCTTGGCGGCCCGTTGCCTGCAAACAAGCTCTAAGAATACCCCCCGCGCCGCGCCTGCGCAACCGCGAACTGCGGAAGAGAGCGACTGAGTCCCGCGACGGCGCGTTATGCTTCCTCAGGGATTTCCTGGCTTGCGCAGCACGGCATTGAGCCGGTATACTCACCGCCGCATCGTCCCGCGAACGTTTTGGTTACAAGACATCAAACAGGTGCAGGGATATCCATGATCGAGAACAGGAACTCGTCTGAAACCGTACCGCTCCTCGTCATAGGAACCGGAATCATCGTCGCGCTCTACCTGACGAGCTTTTACAGCTTCGTGCTGTTCCACGTCCTAGTTGAATTCTTCTCCGTGGTCGTGTCGGGCGCGATCTTCGTCATCGCCTGGAACTCGCGCCGCTTTGCCGCCAACGGGTACCTGCTGGTCATCGGCATCGCCCACCTCTGCGTCGGCAGCATCGACCTGCTGCACACCATCGCCTACAAGGGCATGGGGCTCTTCCCCGGCTTCGACGCCAACCTCCCCACCCAACTCTGGATAGCCGGGCGCTACCTGCAGAGCGCCTCGTTCCTCCTGGCACCTTTCTTCATCGGCCGCCGGCTCCTGTCGCGCACCCTGCTGACTGCATACCTGGCCGTCACCTCGCTGCTGCTCGCCGCCATCTTTGTCTGGCAGATCTTTCCCGTCTGCTTCGTGGAGGGAGTGGGGCTTACCCCCTTCAAAAGGGTCAGCGAATACATCATCTCCGCAACATTCGTGGCGGCCCTGGTCCTGTTGCGAGTCAAGCGCAGGGCGTTCGACCGCCGGGTCGCCAATTATCTGTCGGGAGCCATTGCTCTCATGGTGGGCGCCGAACTGGCCTTCACCTTCTACATCGACGTCTACGGCCTGAGCAATCTGGTCGGCCACCTGTTCAAGGCGGCGGCCGTGCTGCTCATCTACCGGGGGCTGGTCGAGACGGCCCTGACCCGCCCCTACGATATCCTGTTCCGGGAACTGACGGAACGGGAAGAGGCCGTGCGGGAGTCCCACCAGCGCATCTCCACCATCCTCGAAAGCATTACCGATGCGTTCTTTTCACTGGATCACTCATGGCGCTTCACCTACCTGAACGGGGAGGCGGAGCGATTGCTCGGGCGCACCCGAGACGACCTGCTGGGAAAGAGTATCTGGGAGGAATTCGCCGCCGCCGTGGGCACAAGGTTTGACGTCGAGTACCGTCGCGCCGTGGCAAGCGGAACGACTGCCACGTTCGAGGAGTACTACCCTCCCCTCGCCTGCTGGTTCGAAGTCCACGCCTACCCCTCGCGGGATGGGCTCTCGGTCTTTTTCCAGGACATTACCACCCGTAAGCGGGCCGAAGCCGAGCTCCGCGCTTCGGAAGAGCGCTTTGCAAAGGCATTCAACACCGCGCCCACCATCATGATCATCGCATCCCTTGTCGACGGACGGTACCTGGAGGTAAACGGAGCGTTCGAAAAAACCCTTGGCTGGCGGAAGGAAGAGGTGCTCGGCCGCACATCGTACGACCTCGGCATCTGGATTGACACCGCCGAACGCGAAAACATCCTGCGCGAGGTTGCCGAACAGGGATCGGTCCATGACCGGGAAATCCAGTTCCGCAGCAGGAACGGTGAAACGATCATCGGCCTTTACTCGGGCGTCATCATTGAACTGAACGGCAAGCAGTGCCTGTTAAGCATTGTACGGAACATTACTGCCCGCAAGCGGGCCGAGCAGCAGATCGTCATCCTCAACAAGGAATTGGAGGACCGGGCGGAGGTGCTGGAGGAAACCAACTGCGAACTGGAGACGAGTGTCGAGCAACTGGAAGCGGTAAACCGCGAACTTGAGGACGCCAACGAAGAGCTGGAGGCGTTCAACTATTCAGTCTCTCATGACCTGCGCCGTCCCCTCACCAACATCAACGGGTTCTCCCAGCTCATCCTGGAGTTGTACGGCCGTCAACTGGAGGCACAGTGCCGCGATTTCGTCCGCTGCATTTACGACGAAACGCGCAACATGGATCGCCTTATCGGGACACTGCTCAACTTTTCCCGGATCTCGCGCTGTGCGATGAAGCCCGAAACGGTCGACCTGAGCACCATGGCCCGGCAGATAACCGAAACCCTGAAAATAGGCGAGCCGGAGCGCAAGGTCAGCTTCCACCTGACCGAGGGAATAACGGCCCGGGGAGACGCGGGGCTGCTCCATATCGTACTCGACAACCTGGTGGGAAATGCGTGGAAATACAGCAGCAAGCAGGAAGACGCCCGCATCGAGTTCGGCGTGACCGACAGGAGCGGCACCGTCGCCTACTTCGTGCGCGACAACGGAGCCGGCTTTGACATGGAGTTCGCGCAACAGCTGTTCACGCCGTTCCAGAGGCTCCATCACAGCGAGGATTTCGAAGGGCACGGCATCGGCCTTGCCACGGTGGCGCGGATCATCCAGCGCCACGGCGGAAAGGTCTGGGCGGAAGGAGAGGTAGGACAGGGAGCTACCTTTTACTTCACCCTCTGCTGAAGATAAGACGCGAACTCCCTGTCCATGCCGCAGACATGGTCCACGAGCCACTGGAACAGGGTCCGCCCGGTTTCGATCACCAGCAGGTTGGTTACCCCCTGCTCTGCGAGCGATGCGGTGATGTCGCCGAGCTGCCGGCGGAACGTCTCGTGGGCCATGCGATGGAAGCCGGCGTCGGGATAGTGGCATTCCTGCTGCAGGGATTCCTCCTCCCGGAAATGGTTCTCGGCGTATGATTCGAGGAACGCGATCGTTTCCAGCAACTCGTGCCTGGCGGTCCCCCCGGTGAGGGCATCCATCAGCCGATGAAACCGGGCGAAAAGTTCGCGATGTTGCCGGTCCACCTGCTCGACCCCGATCAGATACTCATCCTTCCATACAACCATCACGTTCTCCCTTCGTGATCTATCCCGCAAAGGTCGGCGCCTCCTGCCGACCCTGTCCGCTAAGCCGCCGTGCGAAACCGCCCCACAATGCTCTGGAGTTCTTCGGAGAGCGCCGAGAGGGTATGGGCCGCGTTGGCGGTTTCCTCGGAACCGCGGGAGGACGCCTCGATAACGCTCGAAACCTGCTGGAGGTTCATGGTGATCTGATCGGTGGTGGCGTTCTGCTGCTCGGAGGCGACGGCGATCTGATTGATCTGTGTCGTCATGGCCTCGATCTGCTCGACGATCTCCCGGAGAGCACCGGCGGATTGCTGGGCGTCCTCCTTGCCGGCAGAGACTTCCGCCACCCCTTCTTCCATGGCCTTGACCGCACCCTCGGTTTCCTGCTGGATGGAGCGGATCATCTGGGCGATCTCACGCGTCGCCTTGCCGGTTCGCTCTGCCAGCGCACGTACCTCGTCGGCCACCACGGCGAACCCCCGCCCCTGCTCCCCGGCCCGGGCCGCCTCGATGGCGGCGTTGAGGGCCAGCAGGTTCGTCTGGTCCGCGATGTCTTCGATAACCGAAACAATCTGGCCGATCTGGTCGCTGCGGGCCCCCAGTCCGGCAACGCTCTCGGAGGAGCGCTGAACCTTTTCGGCAATGCGATGCATCCCCTCGACAGTGCGACGGATGACATCGGAGCCTGCCGATGCACGGTCGTTGGCCCTCCGGGAGCTTTCGGCGGCATGGGAACAGTTCATGGCAATCTCGTGGGACGTTGCGGCCATTTCCTCGCTCGCCGCGGCAACGGTTCCCGTCTGGGCCGCCACTTCCTCGGCCCCCTTGGCCATCTGGTCCGCCTGCACCGCAAGCTCCACCGAGGCCGAGGCCAGATGTGACGATGCATTGGCCAGGGCTGCCATGGCCGTACCCATATCGTCCGCCATGCGGTTGACGGATACGGCGAGCGCCCCGGTTTCATCGCTTCCCGTGACCGGAATCCTGATGGTGAGATCGCCCGAAGCGATCCGGTCGATGGCGGACACCGCCTTGCCGAGGGGGGCGGAAATGGCTTTCCCGATGAACCAGGAGGCGAAAAGCCCCACAATGATCCCGGCAGCGGCAAGGGCGATAATGACCTTTTCCAGCCCGCCGAGCGTTTCGTCCACAGACGCGGTCATGTGGTTGGCTTCTCTGACCTGCCCCTCCTTGAATGTTCTCATGTCTTCGGCAAGAACCGTTGACACCTTGTCGAAATCGCCCATCAAACGGTTACCCGCTTCCGTCCCCTCGGCCATATAAGCCTCGGCCATCCGTCGACCCAGCTGATAAAAGGACTCAAAGTCCTTCTCCATCTTTTCAACGGATTGGAGGGCAGCGGTATCATTCTCGCGGCGGTACATGTCTTCGAACTGCTTCAGAGACTTGCGGAAATTTGCCGCGGCCGCGTCCGCCTCGGCATAAGCATCGGGCTCCCGCGTCGCCCCCACGTCGGTCAGGAACTGCTGGACCTGAACCACCTCGAACGCCATTTCCTCGGCGAGCAAGGCATAGGGAAGGCTCTCGGTCCTGATCTGGCTCGTGCTCGTCTTCACGAACCGGATGGAAATGATGGTTACTGTGGTGAAGATCACCAGCAGCAGAAGAAGTCCTCCGAACCCGGTTGCCAGTTTCGTCCCGATTTTCCAGTTTCTCATGAACATGCGGCGATCTCCTTCCAATAAACAGAAAAAATTAATCATCATCACAAATAAAGCCGACGTAATCATGCATAAAACAATGCACATGAAGAGCGGACTTCACTAGAAGCATGTCGGCACTGCATGAAAATACTTGAGTATAAATTAAGAAACAAAAAACGGATGGGTCAATTGGGCAGTAGGCATTCGAGGCCCGATGCGTGGACAAGTGTTTAAAACTACTTAAAGTCACCGAAGATGCCGTGTTCATCAAGCTTGCGATAAATAGTCCGGCGGCTCATGCCGAGCAGCTTTGCCGCCTTGGTCTTGTTGCCGCCGGCCCGGACGAGGGCATCGCGGATCAGGGCTGCTTCGTCCGTTACCCTGACCGTCCGCGGCGCCGCGGAAGCCGGCACGGCAGGAGCAAGGTCGGCAGGCAGATGATCGGACAGAATGACGTGCCCCCGGCAGATGACCGCCGCATGTTCCAGAACGTGTTCAAGTTCGCGCACGTTGCCGGGCCAGGGGTGGGACATCAGCGTGTCCAGCGCCTCCTGGGAGATGGTGAGCGGATTTCTCTCGAAGCGGGCGGTCAGTCGCCCGAGAAAGTGCTCCACCAGCAAAGGGATATCCTCTTTGCGCTCCCGGAGTGCAGGAAGTTCCAGGTGCACGACTTTAAGACGGTAATAGAGATCTTCCCGGAACCGCCCTTCGCGGACCAGTTGCGCCAGGTCGCGGTTGGTGGCCGCCACGATCCGCACGTCGACCCGGATGGGCGTCGCATCGCCTACCCGCTCGAACACTTTCTCCTGAAGCACCCGCAGCAGTCTCAGCTGCATGGCGGGGGATATATCCCCGATCTCGTCCAGGAAAATCGTTCCGCCATCGGCCTTCTGGAAGCGCCCCTCCTTGTCCCTGAGCGCGCCGGTGAACGCCCCCTTCACATGGCCGAACAACTCGCTCTCCAAAAGGGTTTCGGGAAGAGCGGCGCAGTTTACCGCAACAAAGGGCTTGTCCGCACGGTGTCCGCCCCGGTGGAGGGCATCTGCGGCCAGCTCCTTGCCGGTTCCGCTCTCGCCGGTGATGAGGACGGTGGTATCCACCTCCGACAGCGCCTCCAGCAGCGAATAGAGCCGCTGCATCGCCGCGCTGCCGCCGACCAGCGACAGATGGGAACGGCGCCCCGAAGCCCGGCGCTCCAGGTGGTCGAGACGGGTTTCGTCCCGGGCCACGAGGACGGCTCCGTCGAAACCTTCCAGTTGATCCAGCAAGGGCGACGTGGCTGCGGCGATTATGCGATCGGGCTGTCCCTGTCTGCGGCAGACGAACCGCTGCCCTTCGATGGGCTGACGCTTGACGAGGGTCTCCTCCAGAAGCTTCAGGCACTGGTGCTGGCAATCTTCGGGGCAGAAGAGCTCCTGAGCCTCGACCCTGTCCTTCGTGATGCCGCAGAGCGTGGTGGCGGCAGCGTTGCAGGCGATGAGCCGCATCCCCCGGTCGACAGTGACGATGGCATCCTTGACGCTGCGGAAGATTGCCTCCAGGTTGGAGCGGTACTGATCTTTCTCCTTGGAGACCAGGTGGTGACGGATCGCCATGCGGGCAACCCGGACGATGGTCTCCTGCTTCACCGGCTTGGGAATGTAGTCGTAAGCGCCGAGCCTGAGCGCTTCAGAGGCGGTATCGATGTGGGGGTAGCCGGTCACCATGACGAAGGGAACGTCGAAACCGCGCAAACGGGCCTCGCGCAGCAGATCGACGCCGGTCCAGCCGCCGAGGACGATATCGGCGAAAACGAGATCGAACCCGGCGGGCAGAGCCGCCAAGGCCTCTTCGTAGTTCGCCGCAATCGCTACCTCATAGCCCTGATGCTCCAGGAAGCAGCGGAAGGTGTAGCGAAGGCTTTCCTCGTCGTCTACCACGAGAATGCTGTATGTCATGGCGTCTCCTCGGCGGGAAGGTCGATGCTCACGAGGGTGAATTCCCCCTCGCGGCTCTCGATGGAGAGGTTGCCGTCATGGTCGCGGATGATGTTCTGGCTGATGCTGAGCCCCAGGCCTGTCCCCTTGCAGGTAGGCTTGGTCGAAAAAAACGGCGTCATCACCTTGTCCTTGATGGCTTCCGGGATACCGGTACCGGTATCGTTGAAGCCGATCCGGATGTACGGCCGGTCATCGATGAGCACGCGCTCGCCCCGGATCTCCAGGATCTTGGCGGAATGGAAACCGCGGAACTTCTCGTTGAGCGCATAGCGGGCGTTGCTGATAATATTGAGGAAGACCTGCTGGAGCTGCTGGTGGCTGGCTCTCACGCGACCCAGGTCAGCCGGCACCCCGACCTTGAGAGTAATGCCGTCCTTGCGGATCTGGGCCTCGGTGAGGGTGAGCGTGTCGGTCAGGACGTCGGCGACATTGCAGGGCAGGCGCGCCCCCATGCCCTCCCGGGCAAAGAAGAGAAGCCCCCGGACGATCCCCGCCACCCGATCTCCCTCCCGGATGATCCGTTCGGCGATGTCGCGCTCCTTGCAGGCGGACGGCAGCCAGTTCACCAGCAGTTGCGCATAGTTGATGATGCCGTTGATGGGGTTGTTGATCTCGTGGGCCACGCCGGCTGCCAGTTCGCCCAGGGCTGCCAGTTGTCCCGACCGGAGGGCCTCCGCCTGGAGTGAGACCACCTCCGTCATGTCCGAGGCGAGCTCGATGATGCCGCGCACGGTGCCGTCTTCGCCGCGCACGGGGAAATACTTCATGTCCCAGATCCTGCCGTCGGCGGCTGATACGCGCTCGTAGCAGGGCTCGCCCGAGCCGAGCGACGCGCGTACGGCAATGGCATCGGACGGGATGCCCCGCGCCCCCTTGAGGGAAGTGAACTCCTGACCAACGAGCTGCTCGACGTAATCGCCGTAGAGATGCTCGGCGCTCCGGTTGGCCCAGAGCAGTTTCAGATCGGTGGAGAACAGGACAAGGCTGTCGTTGATTGAGTTCAGGAGCGCCATCAGCTCGCCCGAAAGCAGGCGGCTGGTAGCCTCGCTGCGCTGGAGGGAGACAAAGGCGTCCCGCGCCCGCAGCAGATAGGGAAGGCGGTGGTTGAGAAGCATCCAGTTCACGGGCTTCTCGATGAAATCGGTGGCCCCGGCGTCAAAGGCACGGCCGATTGAGTTAGCATCGTCCAGGGCAGTCATGATGATGATCGGGACATGCTCGCCGCCCGGCAGGCCGCGGATCGCCGCACAGGCGCCATACCCGTCCATGACCGGCATCATGATATCGAGAAGGACCAGATCCGGTGAAAGTTCGCGAAACATCTCAACCGCCCGGGCGCCGTCTTCCGCGTCGGCCACGCGGTATCCCGAAAGCGTGAAGAGGTTGCGCAGCATCTTGCGGGTCACCGCATCATCGTCCACCAGGAGGATCAGAGGAGGTGCATTTTCCAGAGCACATTCATCCATAACATGTTTCATCCGCACGTGAGTGGTCATACTTTACCGTATCGGTCATAAGTATCGGTGAATTTAGATTTTTTTCAACCTCCCAACGGCTCGGAAACATTTTTTTGTCAAATCGGGAGATTCGACGCAAAAAAGGGGCTGCGTCTTCCGCAGCCCCATCACTCCCCTCCTCTTCATAATGTTCGGCAGTTCAGCCGACGCGCCCGCCTCACCTTCCCCGCGCCAGGGCACGTGCGGGCGCGTCGCGCCATCTCCCGGCCCGGAGCATCAGGCTCGCCTCATCGGGATGCACCGGCTTGCCGAAGAGGAACCCCTGAGCCTCGTTACAGCCATGGGCAAGGAGAAATTCCGTCTGTCGATGGCTTTCGACCCCTTCGGCCACCACCTGGAGATTCAGGTTACGCGCGACGGCAATGATGGCCTTGATGATCGCCGCATCCTCGTGGGGTGAATCGATTTCCCGCACGAATGAGCGGTCGATCTTGACCGTGTTCACGGGGAAGCGCTTGAGATACCCCAGCGACGAGTAGCCGGTGCCGAAATCGTCGATGGATATCCTGACTCCCATGTCCCGCAGCTCGGAAAGGATCCGCATGGTTTTCTCGGTCCGCTCCATGAGGATTCCCTCGGTGATTTCGAACTCTAGACAGGAGGGAGGCAGTTCCGTCTCGTCAAGCACCTCTTTTACCATAGAGGTGAGGTTGCCGCTGGTGAACTGGTGACTCGACAGGTTAATGGCCATGCACAAATCGGAGAAGCCTTCGTCGATCCATGTCCTGGCCTGGGCACAGGCGGCTCTCAGCACCCACTCGCCGATCCGGACGATCAGGCCGTTCTTTTCCGCCAGGGGAATGAACGTATCGGGAGGGATCAGTCCGAGTTCCGGATGGTGCCAACGGGCAAGGGCCTCGAAACCGGTTATCTCCCCACAGGACAGGTCAACTTTCGGCTGATAGTGGACGAAGATCTCTCCCCGTTCCAACGCCTTGCGCAGGCTGAGTTCTATGGAGAGACGCTGCTGGGCGGCTTCGTTCATGCCCCGGGTAAAGAAGCGGAACGACGGTCCTCCCTCTTCCTTTGCGGCAAACATGGCCATGTCGGCGTTTCTGACCAAGGAGCCGGTATCTTCGGCATCGTCGGGATACATGGAGATGCCGATGCTCACTGATACGAATATCTCATGACCATCAATCCGGAACTCCCGGGAAAACTCGCTGATAATCCGCTGCGTCACCGCCACCACATCGTCAACGGAGTCCAGGTTTCCCAATGAAAGGATGAACTCGTCGCCGCCGAAGCGGGCGATATTGCCGCACAGGCCGCTCTCCGCCCCGCTGGCCACGTAGTCGCTGCTCCGGACGCATCCCTTGAGGCGCTGGGCAGCTTCCCGCAGCAGGTGGTCACCGGCGGCGTGGCCGAGGGTGTCGTTGATGAGCTTGAAGTCGTCCAGGTCCACGAAAAGAATGGCAACCTGCTTGCCGTCGCGCCGGGCGCGGGAAAGAACGAGCTCCAGCATTTCGCCGAAAAATATCCGGTTGGGGAGTCCCGTGAGGCTGTCGTGATGCGCCAGGTAGCGGATCATCTCCTCCGACTGCCGCCGCTCCGTCACGTCGCGCACGATGGCGAGCACCGTGCCGGTACCGTTGGCAACGATCCTGGCCTCGTGGGTGTTGAGACCGCCGGGGCCCTCCAGCTCATACTCGCAGACCATCATGGTTCCCGTGGCAAGCGCGTGTCCGACTTGAGCCATGAACTGGGCCGCCGCGCCGGGGGGAAGAAGATCGGCAATGGTCCTGCCGCGGAGGTTTCCCCCGAACGCCGCATAGGCACAACCGTTGCCGGCACGGAAGTCGAGAATGGTTCCCTCGCGGCAGACATGGAGCATCATGTCCGGAATGGCGTTCAGCAATGCCCGGTTTTGCGCTTCGCTTTCATGGAGTTCCTGGAGGACACGGCTTGATCTGACAAGGTAGGTGAGGTGTTCGGGGAGGGTCGATAGGTTGATCGGTTTCGGGACAAAAAAGGTGGCTCCCGCGTCGAACGCCTCCCGAACCGCATCCGAATCGCCCAGAGCCGTCATCATGACGACGGGGACCCGCTCGCCGCCGGGCATCTCCCGCAAGACCCTGCACACGGTCATGCCGTTCATGTAGGGGAGGATCACGTCGAGCAGCACCACGTCGGGCCGTACCCGACCGAACTTGACCACGCCTTCCCGGCCGTCACATGCCTCTTCCACCACAAACCCTGCTTCCTCAAGCACATCCCTGGCAAGGAGGCGAACCTGCCGGTCATCCTCGATGATCAGAACGACCGTCGGCCGTTCCGGCACCTCGCTCTTCATGCCGCACAGGGCGTCAAGCCCTGAAAAACAGCGGTGCTGGCCCCTGGGAGAGGGAAACCGCTGATCCTTTTTCTCACGTATGTACTGGCGAACGGTCCATTCGGCCGGGGGATCTATCGCCGGCCGGGAGACGCCGGCCGAGGTGGCAGGCACCGGGCGGGCGTCATGGTCGAATGAAGGGACCGACGCTTTGGGATCCAAGCCCGGCTGGCTGACCAACCGCATTATATTCCTTTGTCGTGTACCTCTGCCCTCCCTGCCCATTGGGTACCCTCCCCGATATCATGACATCATGCAGTGCGAGCTTCTGTCTTTCGGATTACAAGTGTCGTGCCGTCGTGAACAGAATCGCCCTATCGAAACACAATGTCGGCAACCCTTCCAAAACACCAATGATTCAAGTGCGATACACGTCAACCATGCGGCCTGCGACCACCTATCAGCATCATGTCCTGCCGCGCTCTCTCACTGTCAAGTGTGCCGTGGCACGATAGTGTGACATACAGGTCTGTACCACGGCACACTCCTGAGAGGGTCCTGCGACCAACCCGTCCAGGGAACCACAACTCGGCGTCGAATAAAGTTATTTTTTAGGTTATAATCAATGAGTATGATCTTACCTATACCTGCCGGGTCACAGGCAGGATTCAATTGAGCGGCAAACGGCACGGATGCGACAGGACCTTACATGATTCAGGATGATCACTGTAAAGGCGGCACGAGATCTGCATTAAGAGGGAATCTCCTCGGACAGGCCATTGTGGTGGCGGTGATGGTCTTTGGCGTATGCGCGACCATCGTCACCCTGATGGAACAGCGCTATCACCAGGAACAGCGGCACATCGTCGCCGAAGTGGCCGCCGGCGCCGCCCACTCCCTTGACCGGCAACTTTCCCGCTCCCTTTCTCCCACCTACGTCCTGGCCTCCATTCTCCGGGCCTACGGCTCCATCAAGAATTTCGACAGGCTGGCCGTCGACATGATGGAGCAGTACGGCGGCATCAGCGCGCTGGACCTTGCCCCCCAAGGTGTTGTCTCGGCCGTCTATCCTCTGGCGGGCAATGAGAAGGCCATCGGGTTCAACCTGCTGAACGACCCGACACAGCGGACAGAAGCCCTGCACGCCATCAGCAGCCGCTCGCTCACCCTGGCCGGCCCCCTGGAGCTCAGACAGGGGGGAACGGCCCTGGTGGGACGGCTGCCGGTGTTCCTGGAAACGGGAGGGGGACCGGAGCGCTTCTGGGGGTTCGTCATTGCGGTCCTGCGTCTCGAAGATTTTCTCCCGGCAACCAACCTGGGCAGCCTGACCCAAAGCGGTTACGATTATGAAATCTTCCGAGCCCACCCCGAAACGGGAAAACGTCAGAGTATTGCCCGCTCCACAGCCATCCCCCTCCCTAAACCCGTCACCCATGTGATCGAGGTGCCCAACGGTCAATGGATCCTGGCGGTGGCGCCCCAGGGAGGGTGGCGATGCTCTCCTCTCTATTTTGCCGGCTACGGGCTGGCTGTGGCGGTCTCGCTGCTGGTCGGGGCCCTGTTCTTTTCCACCCAGCGCCAACCGGCGCTGCTGCGTCGCCTGGTGGCGGAAAGGACGAAGGAACTGGAGCGCACCAATCGGGAACTGACCTCGAAGGTTACCGAGCTGGAACAGGCGCGTGCTGAAATCCGCACCTTGAACGACCAGTTGGAATTACGGGTTGCCGAGCGAACCGCACAGCTGGAGAGCGCCAACCGGGAGCTGAGCTCCTTCAGCTACTCGGTTTCCCACGACCTGCGGGCTCCCCTCCGTCACATCGCCTCCTATGCCCAGATCCTGCTCGATGAACAGGGTGACAAGCTCAATGGGGAAGGAGTGGGAATCCTTGGTCGGATTCATGCGGCTGGAGTACGGATGGGGGAATTGATCGACGCGCTGCTCAATCTCTCCCGGATGTCCCGGGACGCCCTGCGCCGCAGACCAGTCGATCTGGCGGCACTGGCCGGCGAGATCCTCGACGAACTGAAAAACGCGGAGCCGGAGCGCCGCGTGGCGGTCACCCTCCCCGACCGGCTGGAGTGCTGCGCCGACCCGGACCTCATCAGGTCGGCGCTACGGAACCTGCTGGAAAATGCATGGAAGTACACGGCCCTCAATCCAGCCGCAGCCATCGAGCTCGGCGTTACCCAGGATGCGGGTACTCCGGTCTATTACGTGAAGGATAACGGGACGGGCTTCGACATGAGATATGCGGGCAAGCTGTTCGAGCCCTTCCAGCGGCTCCACGGCGAGGGGGAGTTCGGCGGCACCGGCGTCGGCCTTGCCACGGTGGACCGGATCATCCGTCGTCATGGGGGCAGAATCTGGGCCGAGGCGGAACTGGAAAAAGGCTCCACCTTCTACTTCACGCTGGGCGGAGAGGAAGACAACCTTGCAGGGGGGAAATGACAACGCCGGGGTAACCCGGCGTTGTC
Source organism: Geobacter sulfurreducens PCA (assembly GCF_000007985.2). Taxonomy (NCBI): domain Bacteria; kingdom Pseudomonadati; phylum Thermodesulfobacteriota; class Desulfuromonadia; order Geobacterales; family Geobacteraceae; genus Geobacter; species Geobacter sulfurreducens. Next base: position 1,119,330 of record NC_002939.5, on the reverse strand, counting down.
GACAGTACCTGCGAACGACCGCTACCCGGCGACCCTGAACCGGCCCACGGCGGCATGAAGCTCTTCGGCAAGACCCTGCAGGTGCGCGGCGGCATCGGCCGAATCCTGGGCGCCGCGGGTAGTGCTCTGGACTACGTCGGAGATCCGCAGGATATTGCCGCTGATCTCGGTGGTGGTGGCGGTCTGCTGGTCAGCGGCCGCGGCAATCTGGACAACCTGCTCCTCCACGGCATGGATTCGTTCAAGGATGCCCCTCAGGGCCTCGCCCGACCGGGACGCCTCGGCCGTCCCCCGCTCAACCTCGACAACACCCGCGGTCATGGCGGTAACAGCCCCCTGGGTTTCCTGCTGGATGGAGCGGATCACGGCCGTGATCTCGCGGGTGGCCCGGGCCGTCCGTTCGGCAAGCGCCCTTACCTCGTCGGCAACCACGGCGAACCCGCGCCCCTGCTCCCCTGCCCGGGCCGCCTCGATGGCGGCGTTCAGGGCCAGGAGATTGGTCTGATCGGCGATATCCTCGATGGAACCGGCCAACTCCCCGATCTGATCGCTCCGCGCGCCCAGGCTTTCGACCGTCCGGGCCGAATCCCGCACCAGCGCGGCAATGTTCGCCATGATGCAGACCGTGGCCGACACGACCTCCTCGCCCGCCGTGGCCGACTCAGTGGCCTGACGGGCATCCGCGGCCACGGTGGAACAATTGAAGGAAATCTCGAAGGACGTGGCCGCCATCTCTTCGCCTGCCGTGGAAACGCCGACGACCTCCGCGGCGGCAGACTGGACGCCCGCCGCCATCTCCTCTGAGGTGGACGACAGCTGACGGGCGGCCGTGGTCACTTCGGCCGCCGCCCCCGCAACGCCCGCAACCATGTCCCGGAGTTTTTCAACCATACGGTTCATGTCGCCCGCCAGCATGCCGAGCTCGTCACCGCTCGCATAATCGACGGTAACGTTCAGATCACCATCGGCAACATGGTTGACCTTTTCGGCAAGCATCCGGACTGCGGCGGAAACGGGTCTGATCACCAGGAGCATGAGCAGCGTGCCGGCCACGAACAGGACAGCGCCCATGACAACGGTGGTGATCAGGCTTGAACGGAGGACGGCGTTCACGTCCGCGGTTGAGACGTCGACGCCGATGACGTACGTCGCGCCGCCGCTGGAGCGAACCGGAAGGAACAGGGACCGGAACGTACCCCACTGGTCGGAATAGGTATCGTAGCGGGGCTTGCCGTCGGCAATGGCATCCTTGAGAGCACTGCTCGCGTCGTCGTAGGGGTCGTACAGGGCGGCGATATCTCCCTTTTCCTTTTCCTCCCTGGTATGGCTTGAGGTGGTAAAGACAACCTTGCCGTCCTTCACCACCACGGTGTAGACGTACTTGACGCCCGCCCCTTCGGCAAACGCCGAAAGATTGTCGAGCATGGCCACGTACTCTTCCTGGTTGATGTCAGCTGACTGCCCGAGCCGGTCATGGAAGGCATCCCCCAGAAGCCGGACCCCCTGGGCGCAGGCGAGCAGCTTTTCGTCCACGGCATGCTGTACCGCCGTTTTCTGTCCCTGGTAGCTGGAGGCGGCCACCGCGGCGATGACGAACAGATTCAGTACCGCCAGGGCCAGGATCAGTTTGTGGGACAACTTCAGTGCTGCCAGCCGTGCAGGCATTCTCATTCCTATCCTCCCGATCGTTCATCCCGGCAGTTCATACCATCCTATGTCGCCAGCCGGAACTGTCCCACCAGCCGCTGCAACTCCTCGGCCTGGCGTTTGAGTCGCTCGGCGGCCAAGGCAGACTCCTGGGCGCCATGTGCCGTCTGCTGGACGACATCCGTAATTTCCTGCATGTTGCGACTGATCTCGTTCGTGGTCGCGGTCTGCTGTTCGGCTGCGGTTGCGATCTGGTGCACCTCGTGGACCACGTCGTTGATCCGCGAAAGAATGTCCTTCAGCGCTTCACCCGACCGGGCGGCCTCGCCGGTGCCGGCTTCCACGTCCCGCACGCCCTCTTCCATGGAGCTTACCGCGTCATTGGTTTCCGACTGGATTGCCTTGATCATGCCGGCAATCTCGCGGGTCGCCCGCGTGGTCCGCTCGGCCAGGGCACGCACCTCATCGGCCACGACCGCAAAGCCCCGGCCGGCTTCCCCGGCGCGGGCCGCCTCGATGGCGGCATTCAGCGCCAGAAGGTTCGTCTGGTCGGCAATGTCTTCGATCGTCTCAATGATCTCCCCGATCTGAACACCCCGCTCCCCAAGCTTTTCGACGGTCCGGGCCGCCACGTTCACCCGCTCGGCGATATACCCCATCACCCGCACGGTGGCTTCCACCACGCCGGCCCCGTCATCGGCCGACTGGGAGGCACGGTTCGCCCCCTCCGATGCCAGGGAGCAGTTCTGGGCAATCTCGGCGGATGTGGCAGCCATCTCTTCGCTGGCCGTGGCCACGGTGCCGGATTGGGCCGCCACCTCCTCGGCGCCGGTGGCCATCTGCTCGGCCGTGTCGTAGACATGGGCCGCGGCAGACGCCACCTCGGCGGTGGTCTGGGCGACACGGGAGATGATGCCGTGGAGTTTGTCGATGAAGGTGTTGAACCAGGCGCTGATCTCGCCCAACTCGTCGCCCCTGTCCGCATCAAGGCGCTTGGTGAGATCGCCTTCCCCCTCGGCCATGTCTTTCAGCATGGCAAGCATGGTCCGCAAGGGGGCGGTGATGCTGCCGACGAGGAAGAGCCCCCCGGCGATCGCCATGACAAGGAGCGCCAGAGTGATGACTCCGTCACGGACAATGGCCGTGGAGGCGGTATTGGCGAGCCGGTCCGCCGTTGCCATGACTCCGGCCGAGAGTTGGTCCTCAACCTGCTTCATGGCATTGATCTTCTCGGTAATGGTCGTGAACCAGACCTGGGGGTCGACCTCGAACGATCCCTCCCGGTGCCGCTCAAGGGCCCGGCTGCGCATGTCTTCCACCGTGGCGGCGGCGGGGCTGGTCATCTTCTCCTTGAGCAGCGCCATGGCCCCGTCGTCCGCATAGGCGGCGAAAAGATGCAGGTACGCGTCCTGGGCCGCCAGAATCGAGACGAAGCGGCGATAGGTCTCGTCATCGAAGGAGCCGGCCGTGAACACGGCATTGAGGGTTGCCCGCTCGCGGCCCGCCTGCTCCTTGGCATTGATGAACGCGGCATAGGCGCTGATCTCGCGGGAAAGATCGTGATGGGAACTGGTGCGGGCGATCCGCGTAACGAGGTCCGTGAAGGAGCCGATGAGCCTCGAATAGAAGGCGAACGATTCCTTGCCCGCCAACTGGAGTGACGTGGCCGAGCCGCGGACGTCGCCAATCCGGCCGAGGTCGGCCATGGCCTTGTCCAGTGCCGCGCGCACCGGTGCAAGCCCTTCACTGTTGGCCGCGACGAACGCCTTGAGATCGCTGATCCGACCGTCGGTCTCGCTGCGCTGGCGGGACAATTCATCGCCGAAACGGCCTCCTCCGGATGCCAGGAACCCGGCGGTCATGCCCCGTTCCTTCTGGGCCTCGTGAATCATGGCGCTCGCCTTGACCGCCAGTTGCGTCAGGGTCCTCACGCTTCGGGCGCTTGCCATGGCGCGGTAGTTGTCCGCCATTTCCATGGCGGCAAAGTAGACGAGACCGAGCAGCGGGAAGAGAAGAATACAGAGCATCTTTGATCTGATCTTCATGGTGACCATCCGCGTTAACTCCTTCGCATTGAGAGATGACTGCAACCGGCTCCTCCGGCGGATCGCACCTTATCCTGCCCACCGGAGTGTCACGGCTAATTAACAGGTATTACCATATTCCATATCGGGATTTTCCTGATTGACTTTAGGTAAAATATAATTTGTTACAAAAAAGCCCGCGACAGGCGCGGGCTCTTATGAAAACCGGAATCGGCAGTGTCATCTACAGCCGGAACTGCCCCACCATGCGCTGGAGGTCCTCCGCCAGCCGATTCAGCCCGCCGGCCGCGCATGCCGACTCGTCCGCGCCCTGGGCGGTCCCCTCCACAACCTCGGTGATCTGCTGGATGTTGCCGCTGATCTCTCGGGTGGTGGACGTCTGCTGCTCGGCGGCCACGGCGATCTGGTTCACCTGCATCGACACCGCCGTAATCTGGTCGAGAATTTCCCGCAGAGCCTCCCCCGAACGGGCAGCTTCGGCGGTGCCGGTCTCCACGTCCCTGACTCCTTCGTCCATGGAGGAAACCGCCTCCAGGGTTTCCGCCTGGATGGCCCTGATCATGCCGGAGATTTCACGGGTCGCTTTAGTGGTCCGTTCGGCAAGGGCCCGCACTTCGTCGGCCACCACGGCGAAGCCGCGCCCCGCCTCTCCGGCGCGGGCCGCCTCGATGGCAGCGTTGAGCGCCAGCAGATTGGTCTGATCGGCAATATCCTCGATCGTGCCGACTATTTCTCCGATCTGGTCGCTGCGCTCCCCCAGCCGTTCCACCGTGCGGGCGGAGTTCTTAACTTTTTCGGCGATCCGGTCCATCACCGTTACCGTGTTCCCAACCACCTCAGCCCCGGCAGTGGCCGTGCTGCTGGCCCGGCGCGCCCCTTCGGCGGCCATGGCGCAGTTCTGGGCGATCTCGGTGGACGTGGCGGCCATCTCCTCGCCAGCCGTGGCCACCGTCCCCGCCTGGGAGGCCACCTCTCCCGCGCCGGCGGCCATCTGCTCGGCAGAGCCGTGTACCTGGGACGCGGACGAGGCGAGTTGCTCCACGGTCCGGGCAACATGGGTGATGATACCGTGGAGCTTGTCCATGAATGAATTGAACGACCGGCTCATGTCGCCGACCTCGTCCTGTGCGAGGTAATCGAGCCGCTGAGTCAGGTCACCCTCACCCTGGGCCACGTCCCGCAGCACGTCGTGCATACGATTGAGGGGGGTGAAGAGCCGGTGGATGATTACCTTACTGGCAACGGCGGCCAGCAGCACGATGACCAGCACGATTCCGACCACTGTCAGTTTGAGACTCTCGTAGGACGCATAGAAATCGCCTTTCTTGACCCCCACGTAGAGTACGCCGATTACTTCGCCCCGGGAATCGCGGATCGGGTCGTAGGCGGTGAAGTAGGGAACGCCGAGGATATCCGCCTCCCCCCGGTAGGGTTTGCCTTCCTTTATTACGGCGTCGTAGGCGGCGCCCTGCAGCTTGGTTCCGACGGCGCGGCTTCCGTCCGGCTTGAGCACGTTGGTGGAGACCCGCGTATCCCCCATGAAAATGGTGGCGGTCCCCCCGGTCAGCTCCTTCAGCTTGTCGGGAAGCTCATAATTATCGTTGATGACATAGCTGCCTGCCATCAGTTTACCGTCGGCGACGGTGAAGCCGTCCCCCTTCTGGCGTAACAGCTCCCAGAAGGTCTTGAGTCTGATCTCCTGGGAGGTCACGGCCTGGCGGCGCAACTCGCGGTTGAACTCCACGAGGCAGGCGGCCGCCACGGCGGCAAGGGCGCAGCAGACGATCAACAGATTGACGACTACGAATTTGGTCCTGATTTTCATGGAAGCATCTCCAGAGGCACGTAGAGTAGGCCGGTGCGGTGCACACCCTGCCATCCCGCGAATAGTACGCGGGATCAGCAGTATAGCACCACGACCGCCATCGTCTGCGAACGTATACGCGCCGCGCGAGCCGGACGGCGTATACGTTCACCCCGAGAGACAAACTGAAAGGGCCGGTCGAAACCGGCCCCTGATGTGGAGACTAGTGGGGGGTCAGTGCTCACGCCGCCGCGCGTTGGGCTTCGAACTCGCGGCGGATATCGTCGAGGCGGGTAATGATCTCCCGTGACAGCTCTTTCAACTCGGGGAAGAGGCGGGCTGCCCGGTCTCGGTCCCCGCCGTTCACCGCAGCAACCACGTCACGGGCCAGTGAGTGGATCCGCTCGTGGGGTGCGTAGATAGCCTTGTAGCTGGCCAAGTGCCCGCACAGCTGCCTGCCGTCACCCTCATACCATTTGCCGAAGCGGCAAGTATGGTGGGTGGAGAGCTCACCCGCCTCCATGCGCCGGCGCCCGACGAGGACCGCCTCTACCGTGGTGACGAAACCGCTATGGTCCTTTTTGGCCAGTTCCAGAATGAAAAGTTCGCTTCCGGACGTCTTGAACGTTCTCACTTCGGTCTGCAGTTCATCGGCCAGCGTTGCCAGCCCGGTGGCGGCATCGGCGCTCTCGCCCGCTTCGCGGGCCGTATGGCCCACCACCTCGGTGATCTGCTGGATGTTCATGGTGATCTCGCTGGTGGTGGCGGTCTGCTGCTCCGCTGCCGTGGCGATCTGGGCCACCTGGCCCGTCACCTGCTCGATCTGGTCGAGAATTTCCCGCAGTGCGTCTCCGGAGCGGGCCGCATCGGCACTCCCCTGCGTCACTTCAACGACCCCTTCCTCCATGGACGCAACGGCTCCCCGCGTTTCCTGCTGGATGGATTTGATCATCTCGGCAATCTCGCGGGTTGCCCGGGTGGTCCGCTCGGCCAGGGCGCGCACCTCGTCGGCCACCACGGCAAAACCGCGCCCCTGCTCACCGGCCCGTGCCGCCTCGATGGCGGCGTTCAGAGCCAGCAGGTTGGTCTGGTCGGCAATATCCTGGATGGTGCCGACAATCTCGCCGATCTGGTCGCTGCGCGCGCCAAGGGCCTCGACCGTTCGGGCGGTATCGCGCACCCGCTCGGTGATGCGCTCCATGGCGCCGATGGTCTGCTGCACCACAGCCGCGCCGGACCGGGCACTGGCACTCGCATTCCGGGCCACGTCGGCTGCGGTCGAACAGTTCTGGGCGATCTCCTGGGAGGTGGCCGCCATTTCCTCGCTGGCAGTGGCAACGGTCCCGGTCTGGGAGGCCATTTCCTCGGCGCCGGTGGCGATCTGCTCCGACGTGACGCTCAGGGTGCGGGCAGACTCCGAAAGGTTGAGCACCGCGTTCTGGATCGATGTAAGCATGTGTTCGAAATTCTCCACCATCCGGTTGAACGTACGCCCCATGTCACCCAATTCGTCATCGGCCCTGATCACCACACGGGCGGTCAGGTCGCTGTCCGCCACCCGGGCGATCATCTCGGAAAATTTGCCGAGCCGGAACACGAAACGGCGGGCCGTATTGAATCCGAAGCCGGCAGCCAGCAGGGCCACGATCACCGAGAAAACCGCTTGGCCCACGAGCAGACGCTTGGACGAAGCGGCCAGGGCGGCACGGCTATCGCCAAAGCTTTGCCGGGCCGCCTTTTCCATCTCCTTCACCGCTGCCTCGAGAGGACGGTCAATCCCCCGGGCAAGATTGCGGTCAATGGCGGCCACATCGTCACTGGCACCGCGCGCCGCTACCAGTTCATCGATGCATCCCCGGTACTTGCCCAGCTCTTCCTTTGCCTTGCCGACCGCGGCCTTTTCCCCATCGGTGTTGGCCAGTTTCTCGAATTCGGCGATGTTTTTCTCAAAGGTACCGATGCTCTCGCGGAAACCGGTCACATGCTTGTCGTCCTTGCGCACCAGGTAATTCTTGTAGGCCCGGACCGCCTCCGCCAGGCTCACCTGCGACTTCAGGGCAACATCCACCTGGGCTGCGTCCACCTGAACGATGGTCTCGGTCTCCGCAACCTGGCGGTTGACCCCATAGAGGGAGAGCGCCGTTACCGCCGCCAGCCCCAGCACCGTAAGCCCTGCCATTCCGTACAACTTTGTACCAATGGAAATTCACATCGAACCTCTCCTTCCTCTTCCATCACAACTTCACGATGAGCCGCTCCAACCGTATCCACTGCCGTACCACGGGACGTTTGAGGGACACGTCCGGGAAAGCCGTATTCAATAGTAATTTCGGCACAATCCCGAAAAACTTTAATCGGCAGTTCGCAATGGTCACAAAAAATAAACCCGGCCTGAGCCGGGTTTATCAATGGGGATTCTGTGGAGCCATTTACTCTTCAGGAGAGGCGGAATTGTCCCACCAAACGCTGAAGTTCTTCGGCCAGACGCGCCAGGTCACTGGTGGCGGAGGCTGAGTCCTGGGCGCCGCGGGTTGTCTGGGTAATAACTTCGGTGATCTCATGAATGTTGCTGCTGATCTCGCTGGTGGTAGCTGTCTGCTGCTCGGCGGCGGTGGCGATCTGATTGACCTGGTTGGTCACCTCGCCGATCTGGTGCAGGATTTCCTCCAGCGCCTCACCCGATTTGGCGGCCTCTGACGTTCCCCTCTCCACTTCCTTGACCCCTTCCTCCATGGAAGAGACCGCCAGCTTTGTCTCCTGCTGGATCGACCGGATCATCTGGCCGATCTCCTTGGTGGCCTTGGTGGTCCGCTCCGCCAGCGCCCGCACCTCGTCGGCCACCACGGCGAACCCCCGGCCCTGCTCGCCGGCCCGGGCCGCCTCGATGGCGGCGTTAAGCGCCAGCAGGTTGGTCTGGTCGGCAATATCCTGGATGGTACCGACGATCTCGCCGATCTGATCGCTGCGCGACCCGAGGGACTCGACCGTATGGGCGGACTCCTTGACCCGGTCGGCGATGCGGGTCATGACCGTCAGGGTCTCCTTCACCACATGGGAGCCCTTGAGGGCGGTGTCATTGGCCTGGCGCGAGTTTTCGGCGGCAGCCATGCAGTTGCGGGCGATCTCCGACGAAGTGCTGGCCATTTCTTCGCCGGCCGTGGCCACGGTGCCGGCCTGAGCGGCAACCTCCTCGGCGCCCGTTGCGGTCTGCTCGGAGGTGCTGTGAATCTGGGCGGCGGCCGACGCCACCTGCATGCTGTTCTGGACAACCTGGGAAATGATGTTGTGCAACTTCTCGATGAACTGGTTGAAGGCACGCCCCAGGTCGCCCACCTCATCCCGGGTCACCACGTCGATCCGCCGGGTCAGGTCCCCTTCGCCTTGGGCAATATCCTCAAGGCTCGACACGACGACCTTGAGCGGGCGGGTAATCCTGACCCCGGCAAAGAGAACCAGCAGACAGGCAACCGCGCCGGCCACAACGATGGCGCCGATGATCTTCCAGCGCAGCATGGTGATATCCCGCTTCACGTCGTCCACGTAGATGCCGGTACCGATCACCCAATCCCACGGCTTGTGGTACTTCACAAAGGAAACCTTCGGCAGGGGCGTCTTCTCGTTGGGCTTGATCTGGCGGTAGTCCACGAACAACTCGCCGTTTTCTGCGCCGGCCGCCTTGGCGAACTCGCGGTAAATCAGCTTGCCGTCGGCATCCTTGAAATCCCCCATGTCCTTTCCTTCGTTTTCCGGCCTGAGGGGATGGGCCACGAGACGCGCGCTGGAGTCGTTGATCCAGAAGTACTCTTTTTTGGCGTAGCGCAGTTTTTTGATATCAGCAGCGGCCCGCTCCTTTGCTTCGTCAACGGTCAGCTCTCCCGCCGCGATCCGTGCCTCATAGGCCCCCACGATGCCGAAGGCCAGCTCCACCGATTGTCTGGTGGCACGCTTGCGGCTTTCCATCTCCTGCTTCTCGACCATGGGCAGGAAGTAGAAGAGCACTACCGCCGCCAGGAGCGCCACTCCGAGGAGCGCCGCGCCGATGATCTTCGGCAGTATTCTCCAATCCTTGAAACTCTTGATTGCCATTGCATCCTCCGCTCTCCGGGCCCGCAGGCCCCATAAACTTCATATCAGTTGATATCGGCAGGAAATCCGACGGGACTATCAGGAATTTCCTGATATGATCCCGGCAGTTGCCGTCCATGGCGGACCCGGGAGCGGAGCACAAAAAAAACCCGGCGGTTGCCGGGTTTTTTTACGGATATGATGGCTGATCAGGCGAGTTTGAACTTGTACACCAGGTCCTGCAGTTCCTCGGCCAGTTTCGCCAGCTGCTCGGCGGCCTGGGCCGACTCTTCGGCGCCCCGCGCGGTGAGCTGGACCACCTCCGTGATCTGCTGGATGTTGTTGTTGATCTCACCCGTGGTCGCGGTCTGTTCCTCGGCGGCAGTGGCAATCTGGCTCACCTGCATGGTAACGCCGCCGATCTGCTCCAGGATCGCCTGCAGGGCCTCGCCCGATTTGGATGCGTCCGAGGTTCCCTTTTCCACCTCTTTGACCCCCTCCTCCATGGAAGTGACGGCGCCCTTGGTTTCCCCCTGGATCGCCTTGATCATCTGGGATATCTCCTTGGTGGCCTTGGTTGTCCGCTCGGCCAGGGCCCGAACCTCGTCGGCGACCACGGCGAAGCCGCGTCCCTGTTCGCCAGCGCGGGCGGCTTCGATGGCCGCGTTGAGAGCAAGGAGATTGGTCTGGTCGGCGATGTCCTGGATAGTGCCGATGATCTCGCCGATCTGGTCGCTCCGCTCGCCCAGAGATTCGACGGTGCGTGCCGAATCCTTCACCCGCTCGGCGATGCGGTTCATGACGGTCAGGGTTTCCTGCACCACATCCGAACCGTTCTCGGCCCGATCGTTGGCGTGTCGGGAGCTTTCAGCCGCCAGGGAGCAGTTATGGGCGATCTCGGCCGAGGTGGCAGCCATCTCCTCACTGGCCGTGGCCACGGTGGCGGCCTGTTGGGCCACCTCCTCAGCGCCGGTGGACATCTGGGTGGAGGTGGCATGGAGCTGGGTCGCCGCGGCAGTCACCTGGGAGGCATTGTGGGCAACAAGGCCGATGATCTCGTTGATCTTGGCCGCGGTAGTGTTCACCTCACGCGCCAGCAGCCCCATTTCGTCGGCACTGACGACGTCGGCCCGGGCTGTCAGGTCACCGGCGGCCACGCGGGTGAGTACATCGAGCACCTTGTTGAGAGGACCGCTGATGGAACCGGCGATGGCCAGGCCCGCCGCAGCGGCGACGCCGATCACCCCCAGAATGATCACCACCATCATAATGAAGGAAGCTCGGTACGAGGCCATGTCCTGCTCATACATCTTATGAGCTTCGCCGATATTTTCCTGCACCATCGAGGCAATGATCTTGGCCGGGGTATCGTAGAGGGGGGCCACGCTCTGGGTGGCGAAGGTCATGGCATCGGCCCGGCCCACCTCGTCTCCCTTGGCGGTAGCGTCCTTGATTAGCTCGGCGAGTCTCGTTCCCTTCTCGACATAAGACTCGAAGCCACCCCTGAACTCGACGAGGGACTTTTTCTCGGTGTCAGTCAGTTCCTGCTTGCCCAGGTCGTCGAGTGTCTTTTTGATCCTGTCAGCGGCCTTCAGGAAATCCTGTTCCTTGCCGCCGATCTTTTCCGCATCTTTCAGGGCAAGCATGTAGACGAGCGCCAGCCTCATCTCGAGAAAGTCGCTCTTCATACCGGAAAGCCCCGCCACGTGCTCCATGCCGATGTTGGCTTCCTTCACGCTGCCGCTCAGGTTGCGCATATTGTAAAGCGCCACCGATCCCAGTACCACGAGCCCCAGACATCCGGCAATCACCAGGACGAAAATTTTTGTTCTCACCTTCAAGTCCCGCCATGCGCTCATCGTATCCCATCTCCTTCCAGACAAGTAATTATCCGATTCGGCATTACCAACTAATGCCATGACTGTTTACGTAACCCTATCGGCACGGTTCGACTAAACTTTAGGAGAAAGCAATTCAATACCAAAAAGGTAACGATTACCTGTTGGTTCGGGAGTCACAACTATGTAATCTTTATTAAAACTCGTCTTGCTCCGGAAATGACCATTGCATTCCGCGCCTGATTTTCCTAGACTTACCTTTTCAATCATCCCATGACGTTAGGAAGTATTTTCATGGCCATACGCCTCCCCGCAGAGTGGGAAGAGCAGGACGGGGTGCTCATCGCCTGGCCCCATCCCGGCAGTGACTGGTACCCCTGGCTCCGGCTGGTGGAGCCGGTCTTCGCCCAGATCGTCAGAGAGATCACCCGGTTCGAGACCGCCTTGGTGGTGGCGGCCGACGGCGAGCGGACCGCCGCGCTTCTGGAGGCCGTGGGCGCCCGAATGGAACGGGTGGCCATCGTGGAACTTCCCACCAATGACACCTGGGCCAGAGACTTCGGACCCGTTACCGTGGAACGGGACGGCCGTCCCGTTCTGCTGGACTTCGGCTTTAACGGATGGGGTCTCAAGTTCGCCGCCGACCGGGACAACCTGGTGACCCGGCGCCTTCGCCATTTGGGCATTTTCGGGGATATCCCCGCCGAGATGGTGGGGTTGGTCCTGGAAGGGGGAAGCATCGAGAGCGACGGCCGGGGCACGGTCCTCACCACCGCCGAGTGCCTCCTGAACCCCAATCGCAACCCCCATCTCTCGCGGGCGGAGATCGAAGAGGCCCTTGCCCGCTACCTGGGGACCGAGCGGGTACTCTGGCTCGAAAACGGGTTCCTGGCGGGCGACGACACCGACTCCCACGTGGACACCCTGGCCCGCCTGGCGCCGGACGACACCATCGTCTACGTCCGCTGCGACGACGCCACGGACGAGCACTATGCGGCCCTGTTCATGATGGAGAAGGAGCTGGCCAACCTGCGCACCCGCGAAGGGAGCCCCTACCGCCTCATCCCGCTTCCCTGGCCCCGGGCCTGCTTCGATCACGAGGGGCAGCGGCTGCCGGCCACCTACGCCAATTTCCTCGTCATCAACGGCGCCGTGCTGGTCCCGGTCTATGACGACCCAGCGGACGAGGCGGCGCTGGAGGCCATCGGCCGGGCGTTTCCGGGCCGCGAGATCGTCGGCATCGACTGCCGCCCCCTCATCATCCAGCACGGTTCGCTCCACTGCGTAACCATGCAGTTGCCCAAAGGAGTGCTTCCATGTCCAAACTGAGCGTCGCCCTTGTCCAGCAGAGCTGCACCGCCGACAAGGATCTGAACCTGGCCAAAAGCATCGAGAACATCCGCAAGGCGAGCGTCCTGGGCGCAAAGCTCGTGGTGCTCCAGGAGCTGCACACGGGTCCCTATTTCTGCCAGAACGAGGATACCGCCCATTTCGACCTGGCCGAGCCGATCCCCGGCCCCACCACGGAACTGCTCGGCGGCGTGGCCAAGGAATTCGGCGTGGTGCTCGTTTCCTCGCTGTTCGAGCGCCGGGCGCCGGGGCTTTACCACAACACCGCCGTGGTCTTCGAAAAAGACGGCTCCATGGCCGGCACCTACCGCAAGATGCACATTCCCGACGACCCGGGCTATTACGAGAAGTTCTACTTCACCCCCGGCGACCTTGGCTTCGAGCCGATCCGGACCTCGGTGGGAAAACTAGGGGTCCTGGTCTGCTGGGATCAGTGGTATCCCGAAGCCGCCCGGCTCATGGCCCTGGCTGGCGCCGACCTCCTCATCTATCCCACGGCCATCGGCTGGGACCCCCGTGACGACGACGACGAGAAGATCCGCCAGAAGGAAGCCTGGATCACCATCCAACGGGGCCATGCCGTGGCCAACGGCATCCCGGTGGTGAGCGTCAACCGCGTGGGACACGAGTCGGATCCCTCGGGAGTCCTCCCCGGCAGCCAGTTCTGGGGTTCGAGCTTCGTGGCCGGCCCCCAGGGCGAGATCCTGGCCCAGGCTTCCAACGACGGGGAGGAATTGCTCATCACGGAACTGGACTTGGCCCGTAGCGAGGCGGTCCGTCGCATCTGGCCGTTCCTGCGTGACCGGCGCATTGACGCCTACGGCGACCTGCTGCGCCGCTACCGAGACTGAGAGGCCCCCATGCTCCAGGACAAGGAACTGCTCGAAGCCCTCTCCAGCGCCCGGGTCCTCACCTCCATGATCACGCCGGCGGTGCTTATTTCAGCCGCCGGCACTCTTATCTTTTCCACCTCCAACCGCCTGGGGCGCGTGTTCGACCGGGTGAACAGCCTGAAAAGCGAGATCGAGTCGGTCCTTGCCGGCACGCTCCCCTTTGCCGCGGAGCGGATGGAGTTCCTGAAGGTGCAGGTACAGAAGCAGCGAGTCCGCGCCCGGCTCATCCAGCACGCCCTGGCGGCCCTCTATACGGCTACGGCCCTGTTTGTGGCATCGAGCCTCGGCATTGCCTTCAACGTGGCCTACGGCAGCAGGGAAACCAGCTGGATACCCACTGCTCTCGCCCTCTCCGGCGGCCTCTTCCTCTTCGCCGCCAGCGCCATCCTCATCTACGAAAGCCGCCACAACCTCACCTTCATCAACCGTCACATCGATTTCGTGGAATATCTGGAAGAGCAGTACGGCAAGCAGAACGGAAAGCACACGAAGGACATTTGAAAACAGCTTTCAATTTGCTACACTAGTACTTAAAAGATGGTCATATTTCCTTTGTGAGGAGGTCGTGTCATGGTCGGAGGCATCGGCATGGGTGGAGTAACCCCACCACAGTCAGCGGAACGGGACCGGCGCAACGACGAACTCCTCCGCGGAGCGGAGCGAAAGGGTGACAAGGACGTCCGCAATGAAGTCAAAGACCGGGTAACCATCGGTGAATCCTCTGAAGAGTCCAAAGAGGTCACCTACGGTAAACCGCTGGACCGGGAGCAGATCCTCGACTCGAAGTTTCTCATGCTGCGGGAGCTTGTGGCGAAGACCTTCAAAGAGCAGGGCATTTCCACGACCATCGATGTGGGCGAGGGGAAAACGGTAAACCTGGAGGACCTGACCCCCGATGAGGCGGCAAAGCTGGTGGCGGACGACGGTTACTGGGGGGTGGAGCAGACGTCGGACCGGATCGTGGAATTTGCCACGTCTCTGGCGGGAGGAGACGTGGCCCTCCTGGAAAAGATCAAGGAAGGTGTCGTGAAGGGCTTCGAGATGGCCAAAAAGGATTTCGGCATGGAGTTGCCCGAAATATCCCAGAAAACCTTCGAAGCAGTCATGCGGAAGCTGGATGAGTGGTCACAGCAGGCGGGCGCTGAGTCTGGAGGGAAGGAAGCTGTCACCTGAGACTGGTGCCGGAAGGCCTGCCGGGGCGGATGAACGGCAGAGGAGCGGAGACGGGCCGTTCGAGTGCCGCGAGTACTCCGGTACCAGCCTAATAAATAAAGAAAAATGTGTGGTGCTCCTTGCAAAGCGGCCGTCTGCTCGTACAATTGGGGGCAGACTTTCGTACTCAAAGGAGGAGCACCATGAAACGACTGATAGCAGCCGCAGCACTCACCCTGTTCTGTGCCGGCCTCGCCGTTGCCCACGACAAGGTCGTGGTCCTGGAAGCAAAGAACGGCAACGTCACCTTCGACCACAAAAAGCACGCCGGGGTGAAGGGCGAGTGCAAGGCCTGCCACGAAACCGAGGCTGGGGGCAAGATCGCCGGCATGGGCAAGGACTGGGCCCACAAGACCTGTACCGGCTGTCACAAGGAAATGGGGAAAGGCCCCACCAAGTGCGGTGAGTGCCACAAGAAGTAACTGCTGACTTCTGGAGGAAAAAAGAGGGGATGGCCACTGGCTATCCCCTCTTTTTTTCATCATCCCCCGAAGCGCCGGACAAAGACCCCGACGCCGAGCCGTTTGCGCAGGGCCCGGCAGTAGAGTTCCTCATACCTGGCCGCCGAATCCTCCCAGGTGAACCGCTTTGCCATTGCATTGCCGATGAGGGCTGCCATGGCGTCCTTGCGGCGGTACCAGGTATGCACCGTCCACCCCACCGTATCGAACAGGGCATCGGCATCGTGGCTCCAGAACTTGAAACCGTTGCCGGTCAGGTTCTGTTCGTCGAAGTTCTCCACGCTGTCGTCGAGCCCCCCCGTGGCCCGGACAATGGGCAGGGTCCCGTAGCGCAACGAGTACATCTGATTGAGCCCGCACGGCTCGAAGGCCGACGGCATCACGAAGAAGTCGCTCCCCGCCTCGATCCGGTGGGAAAGCCCATTGTTGTACCCGATATACAGGCCGAACTTCTCAGGATATTCGTTTCTGACATCCCCGAAATAAAAGTGCGACCAGGGCTCACCCGCCCCCAGCATGACGACCTGAACATCCAGGGCAAGGATACGGTGAATCGCCTCGGCCAGGATATCGATTCCCTTCTGCTTCACCAGCCGCCCCACCAGGCCGAACAACGGCACGTCATCCCGCTCGGGCAGGCCGAAGAATCGCTGCACGTCCCTTTTGCAGAGCTTCTTGCCCGACAGGTCGGAACGGGAATAGTTCGCCACGATGTGCGGGTCGGTCTCCGGGTTCCACTCCTCGTAATCGACGCCGTTGAGGATGCCGACCAGATCGGCGGACCGTGCCCGCACCACGCCGTCGAGCCCCCACCCGTACTCCGGCGTCTGCATCTCCCGGGCGTATCCCTCGCTCACGGTGTTGAGGACCGTGGCGTGGTAAAGCCCCCCTTTGAGCAGGTTGGTCTGGTTGTCCTTTTCGAGCCCCAGAAAGGTGAAGTGCTCCCAGCCGATGCCCAGGACCTCCATGGCACCGGGGTAGAAATTGCCCTGGTGCTGCATATTGTGGACGGTGAGCACCGATGCGGCACCGCCCACCAGCGGGTCGTCACGGTAAAGGGTGTTGAGGAAGACCGGCACGGCGGCAGTGTGCCAGTCGTGGGCATGGAAGACATCGGGGGCGAAGCCGATCAACTTGGGCAGTTCCATGGCGGCCCGGGAGAGGAAAATGAACCGGTTGTCGTTGTCCATGTACCCCACGTTGTCTTCCTCGTAGAGCCCTTCCCGACCGTAGTACCCCTCGTGTTCGAGGAAATAGACCGGCACGGCGGAGCCCGGAAGCCGTCCCTCCCAGACGCCGCAGTACTGATTGCCCATGATTCCCATGGGAACCACGAGCACGCCGGGAAGCCGCTCCAGCCCGAACCGCTCCGGGTCGATCCGGGAGTAGAGGGGCATCACCACCCGCACATCGTGCCCCATATGGGCCAGGTACTTGGGCAGCACCCCCACCACGTCCGCCAGTCCCCCTTCCTTGGCAAAGGGGACGCACTCGGACGCGGCCATGAGGATGTTCAGTCGTGTCATGTCAAACACTCCGTGTTGTGGAAATGGAAGTCAAACCGGGGGATTGTAGCCCGAACCCCCGGAGGCTCAAAGTAAAAATTCCATGCCGCTGCAATCTCTTCGTTCCTGCCGGGCCATAACCTGTGATAGTTTCATGGTTACCATCTTCACCCCCCTACAGGAGAACCAGCAATGACCGACCTGCCCCAATCCTCCGGCGAACGCCATATCGAACGGATCATGGAGGAACTCGATCCCTCATCGGAACGCTTCCAGGTACTGGAAACCGCAAAAAAGTTCAAATCATCCTGGGTGGAGCTGGGCGACCGGTTGTTCGGCGTGAACAACCGCAATCTCTACCGTGACTGGGGATACGGCAGCTTCGAGGAATACTGCACGAGGGAAATCCGCATCAAGAAGGAAACGGCCCAGAAGCTGACGCTGGCCTACCGCTTCATGGAGCAGCACGAACCCCAGCTCCTGGCACGGCGGGAAGAGCCCCGCCCCCTTCCCGACTACCGCTCCATCGACCTCCTGCGCCAAGCCCGGGAAGAAAAGGGGTTTTCCGACCAGGAATACGCCGACCTGCGCAAGCGGGTCGTGGAGGAGGAGCGGAGCCACCCCACGGTGCTCAAGCAGTTCAAGGAGGTTGCCAGGAGCCGTCAGGAGCCGGTGCGGGACCCGGCAGTCACGGTCAGGGGCGCCCTTGCCGCGGCCCGGCGCCTCGAAACCGCCCTGGCAGGGGTGGACGGGCTGCCGGACGGCCACCGGGAAGCGGTGAGAGGACTGGTTGCCCACCTGGAGAATGAACTGGAGGAACTGGCCGTGACGGTCGAGCACGGCTAAGGTTTCCCGCCCCGACGCAAAAAGGCCCGCCACCATGTGCGGGCCTTTTTGCGTCGGAAGTCCGACGCGCTTACAGCTTACATCTTGGGGAAAAAGACGAACAGCAGCACCGCAAGCCCCGCCAGGACCCACATACCAGCAGAGACCTGGTGTCTCTTGCCGGCGGCGGTCTTGAGGAGGGGATAGGTAAGCAGCCCCGTGCTCATGCCGACGCCGATGTTGTAGGTGAAAATCATCAGCACGATGGTAAGGAAAGCGGGAACCAGCTCGGTGAAGTCCTCGAAGTCGATCCGGCGGAGCGGCTCGATCATGAAGGAACCGATCACGATGAGGGCGATACCGTAAGCATGGGGAGGCACAATGGTGAACAGCGGCGCGAAAAAGAGGGACATCAGGAAGAGCCCCGCCACCACCAGTGCCGTGAAGCCGGTGCGCCCCCCTTCTTCGATGCCGGTGGCCGATTCGATGTAGGCGCCGGTAGTAGTGGTGCCCAGCAACGGCGCCACGGTGGTGGCAAGGGCATCGGCCAGCATCGGTTTCTCGATCTCCGGCAGGTTCCCCTTCTCATCCAGCAGATCGGCCCGCATGGAGAGGCCGATGAGGGTGCCCACCGTATCGAGGAACGCCATTATGAAGATGGTGAGGACCACGGGGAAGAAGCGGATGTCGAGGGCATCACCGATGTTGAGCTGAAACAGGATCGGCGAGAGATCCGGCGGCATGCTCACGAATTCGGTCGGCATGGGCGTCACCCCGCAGGCCACCGACAGGACGGTGGTGGCGACGATGCCGATCACAATGGCCCCGTGAATCTTGCGCGTCATGAGAAAGACAGTGAGGAGGTAGCCGAAGACCGCCAGAAGCACCGACGGAGAGGCGATGTTACCCATCTTGACCGGCGCCCCCGGCACGCCGAGGGTAACGAGACCGGTTTCGTTCAGGCCGATGAAGGTGAGAAACAGTCCAATACCGACGGCAAAAGCGCATTTGAGCGAGAGCGGGATCGCCTCGGCCAGCCAGCTCCGCACTTTGAAAACGGTCAGGACCGTGAACAGTACGCCCGCCACGAAGACCGCTCCCAGGGCTGTCTGCCATGAATATCCCAGCACCTTGACCACGGTGAAGGCGATAAAGGCGTTCTCGCTCATGTACGGAGCAATGGCAAAGGGGCGGTTGGCGTACAACGCCATCACTACCGTGCCGAAGACCGCGGCCACGATGGTGGCCGTTGTGGAGGGGCCCCGCGGAATCCCCGCCGCCTCGAGGATGGCGGGATTGACGATGATGATGTACGCCATGGTCAGGAAGGTGGTAATGCCCGCCACCGTCTCCTTGCGGTAGGTGGTGTTGTAGCGCTCGAACTGAAAAAAATGTTTCATGGACGCCTCAGAAAAATGGATATGAGTTTCGGACGGCGCTCAGGGTACCAGGGGGCAGCCCCTTGTTCTGTGACGCCGCTCACAGCAAAACTGTGCTGCCACGGGCTAGAATTGCTCAAAAGGTCCGTAATCCGTTACGCACTGTTTTCGAAGAGGTAAACCCCGGGTAACCGGGGGGCACAAAGCTGCGGGTCCCGCCTGAAACAGCGGGACAGCCGGGTTGGCGAAGAAACAGTACCGCGTCCCACAGGGGCAGGCTGTTTCTTTTTTTTTGCCCGCACCCACCACACACACGAAGGAGGAACCATGAAAGCGGCAGTACTGAGTCTCGTTATCCTTTTCGCGGCATCGGCATCGGCCCTTGCCCAACCGTTGCAGGTGGTTCTTGCAACCACTGCAACGGCTCTTACCGGCACGGTCATCAAACCGGCACCCACGGAATTCTACGGCCTCGAAGTCGTGCTGCAGCTCCCCGTGGGGATCACGCCAAAACTGGACCCGCTCACCCCGGGCAAGTACTTCCTCGATCCGGCAACGGTCGTCATGGTGGACAACAGTATGCTGAACACCGGCACGCTCGTCTCTTCCGCCCTGACCCCCTCGACGGATCCCAGTGTGGGCGACACCGTGAAGTTCCTGCTCGTCAACCCCTACGGGGTCAAGTTCGGGACGTTCGGCTCGCTCTGGTTCGACTTCAAGCCGGGATTCGTGCCGAACTACAACACGACCACACAGAATGTCAGCAACGCGGACTTCAAGGTCCTGAGCTACCGAGTGCTGGACGTCTCGGGAGCCGAGATTTCCACCGACCAGGCCGCCGCAAGCATCAGCAAAACCTACGTATGGAAGCAGCCCTAAGCGGTGCCCGAGCCGTTCAGGGCGAACCCGAGCCGTTCCCCGGCCCGCCCTGAACGGCTAATACCCCTTCACCGCATAGATCCCCGGCGCGTTGCGCCAGTATCCCTTGTAATCCATTCCGTAGCCGAAGAGGAACCGGTCCGGGGACACAAGCCCCGTGAAGTCGGCCTTCAACCCCGGCCGGGCCTTCCGGTCATGCTCCTTGTCCACGAGCACGGCGGTGAAGACCTTCGCCGCCCCCTCCTGCAGGCACCATTCGGTAATGGCGTCGAGCGTCGCCCCCTCGTCCAGTATGTCATCCACAATCAGTACCGTCCGTCCTCTCAGGTCCACAGTGGGACGCACCCGCCAGTCGAGGGATTTGCCGAAGATGTGGTGCCCATAGCGCGTGGCGTGCAGGTATTCGATCTCCAGGGGGAATCCGAGCCGGGGCAGCAGCTTGCCGGTGACGATGAGCCCGCCGTTCATGACGCAGAAGACCAGGGGATTGGCCTCGGCCAGACGTTCGGTGACCGCGGTGGCAAGCCGGCCGATGGCGGCCTCCACCTCTGCTTCGGAAAAGAGACAGTCGGCCTCTTGGTAGACTTGTTTGATTTCATCGAGAGTTACGGACATGAAAGACCTCGCGGAAAAATGGTGATCGCAGGTTACAGTAGCCCAAGGCGCTCGCATTGACAAGCAGGTTGACATGAAAACAACCAAACCATTTCACCACGCCCCGACGGGAGCGGCTGAACCCGGCAGGACATCACATGAGCATCGTAAGCAGTATCTGCACAATGAGAATCTTGCTGATGGTCGCCACGGGATAGACCGAGGCGTAGCCGATATTGGGGAGATCGTTGCCGGTCTGCTCCAGGGCGTAGCCGAGAACGGCGGGTTGGGTCTGGAGGCCGGCGACCATACCGATGAGGATGCTCATGGGAATTTTCATGAGTTTGTGACCGATCCAGAGGGTGGCGAGGGCCGTAAGACAGGTGACGACCGCACCGGCGGCGAAGATGGCCAATCCGCCCCCCTTGGCGAGGGTGGTGACGAAACCGTAGCCCGCCCGTGTGCCGACTCCGGCCAGGAACAATACCAGGCCGATCTGGCGCAGGGTCATGTTGGCGCTGTAGGGCAGGCTCCAGACCATAGAGCCCGACCGGCCGATGGTGCCGAGAATCAGCGCCACTATGAGGGGCCCGCCGGCGAAACCGAGCTTGAGGGTGATGCCTCCGGGCAGGGGAATGGGGATGATGCCGAGCAGGAGTCCCAAGGCCAGTCCCAAGCTGAAAGTGAGGATATCCACCTCGCTTACGGCCCGGTAGGAATCGCCGAAAAAGGCCGTCACTTCTGCCATGTGATCGCGGTGCGTGACGACACGTACCCGGTCGCCAAGCTCGAGGACCATGTCGTCATGGGGCAGGAAGTCGTCGTCGCCACGCCGCACCCGCGTAACGGTGGCACCGTAGTTCTCGAACAGGTTAAGCTCTCCCAGCTGCCGCCCGGCTACCCGGGGATTCGAGACAAAGATCCGCCGGTAGTCGTACTCGCTCCGGTCAACGGTGATCTCTTCTTCGCTCACTTCCCCCAGAAAGGCGGCTACCCGCCGCAGCTCCGTCTCGGTTCCCACTGCGGTAACAAGATCGCCCGGCTGGAAGCGAACCTGCGGGCCGGTGAGAAGATATGAATCCCCGCGCCGGATCCGGCCAAAAATCACGTCCCACTTCTCATGGCGGGCCAGCTCGGCCACGGTGTGGCGCCCTGCCCCGGGCCAGGCGATGCGTACCGTCATGCTCCGCAGCGCCTCCGACGCGGTTCCAGCAAGCCTGAGCCGTTTCCCTTCCTCGCCGTAATCGACGTTCCAGAGCTTCTGCACCAGACTGATGGCGAGCACCACCCCCATGACCCCCATAGGGTAGGCCACCGAGTAACCCACCACCGGTTCGGCCAGCAGCAGTTCACGCAGTTCCGGCGAGGCGATGTGTTTGATGGTTTCCAGTGCCCCGGCCAAGGCGGGGGTATTGGTGAGGCTTCCGGCAAAGAGGCCCGCGGTGACGGTCCCCTTGAACCCCAGGAGTCGTTGGGCTCCCACGACCAGCCCGGCAGCGACCAGGAGCATTCCGATGATCAGGGCGTTGTTGCGGATTCCCTCGCGTTTCAGGGATGCCACAAAGGCGGGGCCGCTGGAGAGGCCGATGGTGTAGACAAACAGGGCGAGGCCCAGGACATAGACGATTTCGGGGAGCTTCAACTCGGGATGGAGCGATCCCATGGCCAGCCCCACGAAGAGCACGGCCGCAACTCCGAGACTCGATCCCCGGATTTTGATCCTGCCGAGGGGATAGCCGATTGCCGCCACGAGGAACAACACAAGAAGAGGGTTTTCAAGGAGGATTGAAAGCATGGGAGCGGGGCTCACATCCGGAGCGTGGGCTTGATGGTGTCGGGAATGAAGCTCTCGGCTGTGCGCCACCCCTTGCCCGGCACGTGAACGAACTCGAACCGGTAGGCGATGAAACCGAGGAGGTCAAAAGGAGGCGGCATGTCCGGGTCGTACCGGACCACCTTGTAGCCGATCAGGTCGCCGACTGAGGGGGCGCGCGAGGACTCCTTGAGGGTACACGCCTCGATCGCCTGGCCGCCCTGGCTGTTGGCCAGACGGATGCGAAAGTAGCGCTCACCCTCGGGACTTACGCGTACGAACTCCTCCACCAGGGCGGGTATCACCGCTTCGAGGAGAATACGGTTTTCCAGATTCCGGCAGGCATAGTCGAAAGCGGCTTCGGCGCTGTCGAAGATGGCTGGGTCCGCCTTTTTACGTTTGAACAGTCCGAACACGGCTGCCTCCTGGCCGATCAGGGATTACCGCTAGCCAGCCTTTACTCTCGTCGTCCTGAGGAACACGACCACTGCGCCGCTGCCCCCCATGTCCCGGGGGGCCGGAGCGAATTCGGCCACCATGCTCTTGCCCCGCTCCCGGAGCCAGGACAGGACCGCCCCTTGGAGCACCGGCTCACCGGAAGAGTTGTTCCCTTTTCCCGTAATGACGAGAACAGCCTTCTGCCCCCTTCGATGGGCACCGGTGATGAACCGCTCAAGGCTCGCCACGGCCTCTTCCCGGGTGAGCCCGTGGAGGTCCAGCTCCAGATCGATTCGTATCTGGCCGCTCTTGAGCTGGCGCAACCGGCTCACCGGACGGGGAGCGCCGCTGTCGCCCGGCAGACTCTCGCGAAAACTCACGTCAAGCTTCAACCGCGCGATGGCTTCGGCAAAGGCTGCCTGGTCGGCAGCTTCCAGCCCCTTGACCAGATCATCGTCAGCTGTCCGAGCCTGCCCGGCCGGTTCTTTCGGCGGGCGTTGTTCCGACGGCCCCTTGCCCGACCGATCCATGCGGTTTACACCGGCCATTTCCCTCAGAAAAAGATTCAGATCGTCGGGTTCCGCCGTGCTCCGGGGCGGAGGAGCGGCAACCGCCGGCTGTTTTTTCTCCGGCTCGGCCGGCTCGGGACGAAATCCTTTGAGGCCGCTGAAGGGGCTGGGGGAGAACTTTTTCGTTTTCTGTCCGGATTGTGTGCTTTTCTTCTTCATGGACATCGCGCGTCAGGGGGCATCCTTCGGCACCAGGATGATCTCGATGCGCCGGTTTTTGGCCTTGCCTTCATCGGTATCGTTGGGAGCGACGGGGTGATACTCTCCGTAGGCCACGGCAGACAGCACGGCGGGATCAATTCCACGGCTCTGGAGGAAACGGGTCACGTTGATGGCGCGGGCTGAGGAAAGCTCCCAGTTGGTGGGGAAGCGCTTGGCAAGGTTGCCGACGATCTGAACGTTGTCCGTATGTCCTTCGATCCTGATGGCCTTGTCCTTTACATCCTTCAGGATCTCGACCACCTTCTGGAGAAGGTCCATACCCGCCGGTTTCACCTCGGCTTTGCCCGAGTCAAAGAGAATTGCATCCACCATGTTCACTGTCAGCTTTCCTTTGAGCTCGGAGATGGTCACCTGTCCCTGGGCAATCTCGCCCTTCATCTTGTCGAGCAGATCCTCGTAGGTCTTGCTCACTTCCCGGACCTGCTCCTCCTTGGCTTTCTGGGTCGAGGCGATGTCGGCCTTGAGGCGGGCATTTTCGGCTTCCAGCTGGCTCACCTTCTGGCGCAACTCCACAATATTCTGGGAAAGTGAGTCAGATTTCGCCTGGAGCACCTGCTGGAGCTCCCGGTTGTCAGCGGTGAGCTTCTCCTTGTCCTGGGCAAGACCGGCGGCCTCGTCCTTGAGCTTGGCAAGCGCCCCCTTGAGCCCTTCGTTCTCCGAGGACAGGGCTGAATATTTCTCCTGAAGCGTCGTCAGTTCCTTCGACAGGTTATCGGCTTCCTCTACTTTTTTCAGATACTTTCCTTCGCCGACAAGGCACCCGGACAGCATTAAGGACGAGAGAGACAGTACCGCCAGGATCACCAATCGTTTCAGCATGAAACCCTCCTTTTCGCTCTGCAGCAACCGGCACGGCCCCGTCGAGGAACGGCGCCACGGACGCGAGCTGCATCATGTCTGGAATCATTGAAAAATATACACCGGCACCACGGCTGCCGCAAGCACAAGGGCCTGGGGAATCCACAACCGGTGATAGACTTTGGTCATATCCGCCCCGAAATACTCGCGCGTAAGGACGAGGCATAGATGGACCGGCGAGATCATGACCCCGGCAAATCCACTTCCAAACGCAAGCGAAAGCAGACCTAAAGACGGGACGTCGCCCCCCATCAGCGGCATGAGGATCGGAAAGGTGATCCCCACGAAGGCCACGGTGAGGCCGGTCATAGTCCCCGCAAGGAATGGAATGACCGTAATGATGAGCACTGTGGGCAGGCCGCTCTCGGCGAAAAAGCGCGAGATGCCGTCCAGCGCCCCGGTCAGCCGCAGGGTCTCCTGAAAGATCATGATCCCGAAGACGAGGGTCATGGCCTTGAGCGATATGCTCTCCCTGAGGGACCGGACGATGGCGGCCGGCGAATACCGGTGGGCCAGGTACATGAGCACGGTCACACCACCCATGGCCGGGACTGGATTAACCCGGAAGACAACCACCAGGACAAGGGCGGCCATTATGGGCGATATGGTAATGAGGAACACGCGCAGCGCCTTCCCACGCCCCACGGACGTGCTGCTGCTGGCCGGAGTGGGACCAACCCCCGAAAAGGCGAACACCCCCCCCCAGAGCACCACCGACAGGGCATAGGGAAGGTTGGCCAGGACAATCTTCTGGTAGGGGATATGCGCCAGTCCGGCCACGAGAATAATGCCGGGATAGAGGGGGGAGACGTATTCCCAGATATGGCGATACCAGTAGTTGACGAACGCCTTCTGGTCAGCGGGAATCGATAGGCGGGACGCGGCCTCGCTCACCATTGGCGCCGAAAAGACCGCTCCGCCCGGAGAGGGCAGCATCCCGATCATGGCCGGCATGGATGCCATGACGAACCGGGCGTCGGGGAAAACCTCGGACAGGCTTTCCACCATCCGCTTCAGGGTACCGGTGGAGCGGAGAATATTCTCCATGATCATGGTGAAGATGAGGGTAGCCGTCATCTCCAGCGAACTGGGAGAAACCAGCGCCACCCAGGCCCCGGCGAGAAAATCGAGCGGCGGCGTCAGGTAGAGAAGCGCCAGGATCGCCGCTCCAATGAGCATCACGAGTCCCAGGTGCATCTTGCGCCGCAGCAGGATGACCACCACGACGAGGACGGCGAGTGTTCTGAGGAGATCATTCATGTCTGGCCCGGAGAGAGGGTTGGGTTACCTGCCCGCGAACAAAAAAAGGGACGGAACCGTCCCTTTTCGTGCTGCCTTGCGTTAGACGGCGACGTCTACTTCCGGACGAACCGCCGCTTCATCCCCATGGCGGCCGCCTGCTGCTTCATGACGACGCTCTGGCGCTCCAGGTGAAACTGGAGCCACATCTCGCCGTAGTTCTTCATCTTCATCTTCTTCCCTTCCTTGAGTGCCTCAAGGTTGGCGGTTAGCTTGTCGTCGCCCGGGATCTTCTTGAGTCCACGCTCCAGGACCTCACGAGCCTGCCCAATATCCTCGCACTCGGTCCAGCAGTAGGCATACACGCTCCAGAGCAGCGACTCCTTGGGGCTCCACTGGACCGCCTTCTCGAAGGTCTCCTTCATCTTGTCCCGCTTGTTCCGCTTCATGTAGGTGATGGCGAGCATGGCCATGGCAACCCAGTTCTTGTTGAAGGCCTTCTCAAGATAGGGAAACGCGCCGGAGAAATCCCGTTTCAGGTAGTAGATGATGCCGATCTGGGCGTTGATCTGCCCCTCCACGTAAATCTGCCAGCGAGAGTAGCGGAGTCCCTCTTTCAGGTCGCGGATCGCCTTTTCCACCCGCTGGGCCTGGATATCCCGGGATGCGCTCTCCATGAGGGCAAGAACCTTTTTCATGACCACGCGGGAGATGAGGAGGAAAGAGCCGCCGAACAGCGTCAGCCCAACAAGAATGGCCCACCACCAGGACGAGGTGCCGGCGGCGAGGATGATGACGACAATGGCGACAAGGGCGATCGCGCCGGAAATCAGGAAGTTGTACATTGCGGATGAAGTCCTTTCATTCGTGAGTGCAGTGAAGAATAGAGCGTGCTAGCTGTTCTCCCCGCCGTCGACCGGCACCATCGACCCTTTTTTCTCCACATACTTGGCGACGATGATCCGCTTGCCGGGGTGAAGGGCCATTTTGCCCTTCAAATTATTCCATGCTGCCAGAATCCGTTGGGAAATGTTGAATTTCTTGGACAGCGAGGCGACGGTGTCGCCTTTCTTGACCGTGTAGTACTTGTTGAATGCGCGGGACTCGTCCTTCTTCGGCGACGCCTTGGCGACGGTCCTTTCCGCGGCATCCTCCGTCGCGACCGGCACCGGCACCAGCAGGGTGCGGCCCCGGAGCTTCGAGGTCGGCTTCAGTTTGTTAACCTCGGCCAGGGTCTCGGCAGTGGTGCCGTAGCGTCGCGCGATCGCCTGCAGGGTATCCTTTTTCTTAACCCGGTAGCGGCTGTAGACAATCCGCTCGACGTAGCGCTGGTCCGCGGGGAGATGGGCGTATGCCTCCTCGAAGGACGTGCGCTTTCCCTTGGGGATTTTGAGCTCGTAGTCGGGGTAGTCGGGAGGTGTGCACCAGCGGCGCAGTTCCGGGTTCAATTCCTTGATGGCCTTGACATCCACCTCGCAGAGTTTGGCCACCAGGTCCAGATCGGTGCGCGAAGGAATGGCAACTAAGTCGAACTCGATGGGGGGAAGATACGCCACATCGGCGAAGCCGTAGCGGGCCGGCTCCTTTGCGATGATGGCGGCGGCCAGGAGCTTCGGCACGTAATCCTTGGTCTCCCTCTTCAAATACGAGCCCTTGGATATTTCCCAGAAGTCCCGCGTGTTGTATTTGTCGATGGCGCGCAGGATCTTGTTCTCGCCGGCGTTATAGCCTGCCGCAGCCAGATACCAATCCTGATTGAAGAGGGAGTAAAGCTCCTTCAGGTACATGGCGGCGGCAACGGTCGACTTGAGCGGATCGCGCCGTTCGTCGATCCATTGGTCGATCCTCAGGTCGTAACGTTTTCCCGTGCCCGAGATGAACTGCCAGGGGCCCACGGCGCTCGCCACGGAAACCGCATGGGGCGTAAAGCCGCTCTCGATCATGGCCAGGTAGACCAGATCCTCGGGAAGTCCTTCCTTCCTGAGAACCTCGCGCATCATGGGAATGTATCGTTCGGAGCGGGAAAGCCAGCGGGAAAAGGACTTGCGGCCGGAGGTCTGGAAATAGGAGATGAAGTACTCTACCTTGCCGTTGAGGGCAAGCGGGATGTCCGATTCGGGGAGGTCCTGGCCGGGGAGCTGCAGTTCGAAATCATCCTCAAGGGATGTCTCGTCCTCCACGACGATGAGCTCTCCCATGGACGGCTCCAGCGGATTCGCCCGGCGCCCCTCGGCAGGGGAGGCAGCCTTTGGCCGCGCCGATCCCACGCGGGGAACAACTCCCGACAGATCGGCCTGCAGCGAACCGCTCCCCAGGGAGGTCAACTCCCGCAGGGGGTTCAAGTGAAGATCGGATGCCTGGGCAATGGGTGTAAACAGCAGGACTATGGCCAGCAGGAAAAAAGATCGATTCATGGGAGCCCTTCCACGCACTTTCGCGAGGGAATAATGTGGGAAGCCGGTGCCATGCCGGATGCGGCAGTATAGTCGCATTTCACCAAACTGTCAAGATTAGGAGGTTTTTAGATGATAACCAATTGAAGGGACGGGTGTTTCGACTCAGGAGAGGTCGGACGGCACATCCTGCCCTGCCTCGTCGGGCCAGAAACGCCGCTCCATCTCCAGTAGGAGCGGTTCAAGGCTCGAGCGGTCTGTCGCGCTGATGGTGATGGCCCCGTGACGGCGAGCCAGCTGGCGGATCTTCATGAATGCCAGAGGGGCCTTCCGCTTCAGCTCAGGCACCAGATCCCCCTTGTTGAACACAACCAGGCGCGGTTTATCGCCAAGCTTAAGCTCTTCGAGGATCTTCCCCACCTGCTCGATCTGCTCCTCGATGCGGGGATTGGCGCAGTCCACCAGGTGAAGGAGGAGATCCGCGTCCTGGAGTTCTTCCAGGGTAGCCTTGAATGCCCCCAGCAAGGACGCGGGCAGGGAGCGGATGAAGCCCACCGTGTCGGTGATGATCACCTCGCGCTCCCGGGGGAAGCGGAGCCGGCGGGTTGAAGTATCGAGGGTGGCGAAGAGGAGATTTTCGGTAAAGACGTCGCTCTTGGTCAGGGCGTTGAGCAGGGTCGACTTCCCCGCATTGGTGTAACCCACGATCGAGACGATGGGAAGGCCGGCCCGAACCCGCTTCTGACGCCGCTGCTGGCGGCCCCGGGAAAGCTCCTCGAGCTCCCGTTCCAGCTTGGCAATGCGGTCCCTGATGCGGCGGCGGTCAATCTCCAGCTTGGTCTCGCCTGGCCCCCGGCCGCCGATCCCCCCCATCAGACGCGACATCTGCACCCCGCGACCAGTGAGGCGCGGCAGGATGTACTTAAGCTGGGCAAGCTCCACCTGGACCTTGCCGTCAAGACTGGTGGCCCGGCGGGCAAATATGTCGAGGATCAGCTGGCTCCGGTCGATAACCTTGAGTTCGGTCAGGGCCGAGATGGAACGAACCTGGGCCGGGGAAAGCTCCTGGTCGAAAATCAGAAGCGTCGCTCCCAGCTGAAGCGCCCGGATCACGACTTCCCGCATCTTGCCCTCCCCCATCAGGTAGCGGGGATTGAACTGGCGGGGACGCTGGATCGCGATATCGAGAACTGCCACGCCGGCGGTGCGGGCCAACTCCCGAAGCTCGTCCATGGAATCCTCGGCCTCCTCCCGGGGATGTTTCGTGACCGAGATGAGGATTGCCCGTTCCGTACCGGCAGCGACTTCCCGGGAGTCGGTGGCGACGGCCTTTTCCAGAGAGCGTTCGAGGTTCGAAATAAAGGCGCCGAAATCCATCCGGTGGGCGGCCAGCGGCTCGGCTGACTCCACGCGGTAGGGATGGGCACTGTCGTCGGAGGGATTGAGCGATGCGGTCTGGATGGCGAGCCGGCGGTCGTCCTCGTGGACCTGGATGACCGCCATCAGATCGAAGCGCAGGAGCGCCAGGTCGGTGAGGTCGTCCTCGGTAAAGGAACCGCCCCTCAGGTTGGTGTGAATATAGCGAAGCCCTCTCAGGAGCCGCCGGCCCAGCGGATACTCGGACAGGTCGGGGATGAAGAGGCCCCGCTCGTCGCCGATAATGACATACTCGACGGAGCCGTGGCGGTTGACGAGAATCCCCACCCGCCGGCGGATGTCCCGGGTGATATCCACCATCCGGGCCGCCAGTTCGGGGGTGATCAGTTCGTCGGGCGGCACCTTGCGCCGGTAGAGCCGTTCAAGGGCCGCCACCTGGCTCGGCTTGAGCCCCATGAGGTTGCCGTGCAGCTGTTTGATTGAAAACTCCTTGAGGCCGGCAGCAGCCTCGTTTGTCAAAGTCCTATGATATTATACCCGCTGTCGACGAAGTGCACCTCCCCGGTAACCCCGCTCGACAGATCGCTGGCCAGATAAAGAGCCGCGCCGGCCACTTCCTCCTGGCTGATATTGCGGCGAAGAGGCGCTTTCTCGGCCACGTGGCCGGCGATCTGGTTGAAGCCGCCCACGCCTGCTGCGGCGAGGGTCTTCAGTGGACCGGCAGAGATGGCATTGACGCGAATGCCGTCGGGGCCGACGGCCTCGGCAAGATACCTGACGCTCATCTCCAGTGCCGCCTTGGCGACCCCCATGACGTTATAGCTCGGGAAAACCTTCTGGCCGCCATAGTAGGAAAGGGTGATAATGCTCCCCTGCCGCTCCTTCAGGAGGGGATGGGCCCCCTTGGCCAGGGCGATGAGGGAGTAAGCGCTGATGTCCATGGCGAGGGAAAAGCCTTCCCGGGTGGTATTGAGAAAGGACCCCTTCAGTTCGTCCTTGTTGGCAAAGGCCACCGAATGAACCAGGGTGTCGAGCCTTCCCCACGAACGCTCAATCCGGGCGAAAACTGCCGCAATGTCGTCGTCGTTGCGAACGTCGCAGGGGAGAATGAGGCTCGCCCCGATGCTTTCGGCAAGCGGGATCACCCGCTTGGCCAGGGTTTCGTTGGCATAGGTGATCGCCAGATCGGCGCCTTCCCGCCTGAACGCCTGGGCAATGGCCCACGCGATGCTTTTCTCGTTGGCGATGCCGAAAACGACCGCCTTTTTGCCTTCCAAAAGACCCATGAATCCGCTCCTCCCTACCGGATGCTGTCACCTGCGCGGAGCACTCACTTCGGCTCGGCGCAGAGGGGATAGTAATACAAAAAAACCCCCTCGTTGGCAAGACATATGGCGATTTTATGATACAAGTGTGAATGGGGAGGACGCCATGACCGGCACCTACACCGAACTCATCGAGGGAAGCGAGCGATTGAGCGGGCTTACTGATGTGGACGAGGTAATCAAAGACCTCTCCCGTCTGCTGCGCAAGCTCGTCAAGACCCGATGGATCGCCGTTTATTTCTTCGACCGGGAACGGAGGGACTTCGCCCCGGCCCGCAGCACGGGACTCCCTGCCAGCTTCCTTCCCGTGTTTCGCGAGATGCCGCTGGCTCCGGACAAGATACCCCTCCTGAAAAGCATGCTCCGCAAGCGGCAGCACCTGATGCTCACTGATCCCGGCTCCTCGGACCTGCTCACCCCGAAGCTCCGGAAACTCCTCCGGAACCTCTGCGTCCTGGCGGTCCCCATGGTGGTCAGGACCCAGGTCATCGGTGCCGTGTTCATGGCCCGGACTCGCGACAATCCTCCCTTCTCCGACGCTGAAACCGCCATCATCCGCGACCTGGTCTCCCACGCGGCACTGGTGGTTTCCCACATGCAGCTCTTCGACGAGTCTCTGGACATGGCCCTGGACCTGGCGGGCCGTATCGACGTAATCCTCACCATCGACGAAATCAACAAGGCCATCTCCTCTTCTCTTTCTCGGGAAAGGATCATGGAAACGGCCATGGCGCAGGTGGAGCGGATTACCGGCTGCGAGTTCGTGGCAATCCTCCAGGCGGAAAACGGAGGGCTCAAGGTCATGTCGTCCCATGCCTCGGGGCTTGAGATCCCCGCGGCCCTCCGCCCCGGTGCGCCCCTGTCGCTTGCTGGCTGTACCGCCTGGACTGCCTTCCGCACCGGCCGCAGCGCGAGCATTGCCGACTTGGCCGATACCAGGAAGCCCGGCACCGTTTCCCGGACCCTTCTGGCCGCCGGCATCCGGTCGCTCCTGGCCATTCCCCTCATGTCGCGCGACCAGGTCAAGGGCGTGCTGCTGCTGGGCGACACGGAACCCGACAAGTTCGCCCGGGGCGAGACCTTTACTATTGAGAAGATCGCGTCACAGATGGCGGTGGCACTGGAAAACGCCCGGCTTTATGAAGACATGCGCAGCCTGTTCTTCAACACCGTGTCCAGCCTGGCCAATGCCATCGATGCCAAGAGTCCCTGGACCAAGGGACACTCGGAACGGGTCATGCACATTTCGACCCGCATCGCCAAGGAGATGGGGCTTTCGGAACAGGAAGTGGAACAGATCCGGCTCGGGGGGCTGCTGCACGATATCGGCAAGATCGGCGTCATCGAGGCGCTTCTGGAGAAGCCGGCGCTCCTTTCTGAGGACGAATTCCCTCCCATGAGGCTCCATCCGGAAAAGGGGGTTGCCATCCTGGCCCCCATCGCCCAGCTGAAGGAGGTGCTCCCCGTTATCCTCTACCACCATGAACGGCTGGACGGCTCGGGCTACCCCGAGGGGCTCACCGGTGATCACATCCCCCTGGGGGCACGCATCGTGGCGGTGGCCGACTCCTTCGACGCCATGGTGTCGGAGCGGCCCTACAAGCATGCCAACACCCTCACGGAGGCCCTGGAAGAGCTTCGTGCCGGCGCCGGCAGCCAGTTCGATCCGGTCGTGGTCGAATGCTTCGCCAGGTATGTCAAGCGGGTAATGGGCAAAGGGGGCGGCAACACGCCCGGTGTGCTCTGGGAAGCTGCCTGAAGGGATCAGGGGGTGAACGGCGGGCGACGGTTTATTCCGTCTCCTCCGGCGGAGCTGCAGGGGCGGGACTCACCGGTTCGCGAGCGCCACGCACTTCCTCCAGCCGTGCAAGACGTTCCTCCACGCGACCGAGACGCTGCTCCACCGATTCGAGAAGATCCAGCGCCCGCTCCATTTTCGCCTTGACCGCAAAGACCGCGAAAGGGAGCACCAGCCAGACGGCCACCACGAACAGGCCGAGAATCGCCATCATAACCATCATGCCGCCGAAGATTTCCATCTCTCCACTCCCGGGGCGCAATTGAGCAACCTTACCCCGTCGAAGCGTACCTTTCGCCCGGCGAAAAGTCAATCATCTCAAAGGACTGCCCCCCCGGCGACGTTGGACAACACCAAAATAAAAGCTTGCGTTTTTCCGGCCCCATGCTACTATGCCTAAATTTTAAGCAATAAAATCGTGCGATCGCCAACGAATGATCCGTTCTCTTACCATAGGCTCCCTGACCCTGGGAAACAATCTCATCCTCGCCCCCATGGCCGGGATAACCAACCTTCCCTTCCGCCTCCTGGCCCGCGAACAGGGGGCAGGTCTCTGCTTCACCGAGATGGTGAGCGTGAACGGCCTTGTCCGGGAAGGTAAAAAGAGTTTCGAACTCCTGCGGAGCGTGCCGGGGGATCGCCCCCTCGGCATCCAGCTTTTCGGGGACGACCCGGACGTCATGGGCCGGGTGGCGGCCACTGTGGACGGATACGGGGACCTCATCGACATCAACATGGGATGCCCCGTGAAGAAGGTGGTGGGGACCGGCGCCGGGAGCGCCCTCATGCGTGAGCCGGACAAGGTGCGGGCCATTGTCAGGGCCGTCCGGCGAGCCACGCGGCTGCCGCTGACCGTGAAGATCAGGAGCGGGTGGAGCTGCGAAGATGCCAACTTTATCCAGATTGCCCGGATTGCCGAGGAAGAGGGATGCAATGCAGTTACGCTCCATCCCCGGAGCAGGGCACAGATGTTCGAAGGCACGGCCGACTGGACGAAGCTCGCCGAACTGAAGCAGGCCGTCGCCATACCGGTCATCGGCAGCGGCGACCTCTTCAGCGCGGCCGACGTGGCCGCCATGCTCGACCGGACCGGCTGCGACGGGGTCATGATCGCCCGAGGTGCTCTGGGAAATCCGTGGATCTTCAGGCAGGCCCTGGACCTGATGGCCGGACGCGAGCCGGCGGCGGCCTCCCCGGCCGAACGGTTGGCGGTGGCCCGGAGGCATCTGGCCCTGTTCACGGAAATGGCCGGCGAACGGGTAGCCGCGAGAGAGATGCGCAAGCACCTGGGGTGGTACTCCCACGGACTCCCCGGTGCGGCACAGTTCCGGAAGGAAATCAACGAGATTGAGGGCAATGGCGCCCTGATGGAAGCAGTGAGCCGCTTTTTCACGGCTGTGGGGGCGCCATGACCACCGAAGAAAAGAAAGAGGAATTCCTTGCCACCGTGATCGACAGCGTCGGAGACGGCGTCATCGTCATCGACCTGGACGGACGGATCGCCCTGATGAACCCCGCTGCGGAGGAGATCTCCGGCATTTCGCGGCGGCAGGCCGTGGGACATCGCTTCGCCCTCGTCTTCCACCGGGAGGCGGTGCTGCGGGAGATGGTCGGCAAGACCGCCACCAGCGGCATGACCATCTCCGACCACGAGAACATCGTCATCCGGAAGCTGAAGCAGCTGACGCCGGTTTCGGCGACCACCTTCCCACTTATGCTTCCTCACGGCGAAACCACCGGGACGATCCTGGTGCTGCGCGACATCACCAGCATCCGGGAGCTGGAAGATGCCGTCCGCAATGCCGACCGGCTTTCCACCCTGGGAACCCTGGCCGCGGGATTGGCCCACGAGATCAAGAACCCCCTGGGGGGCATCAAGGGAGCGGCCCAGCTCCTGGAGCTGGAACTGCCCACCGAAAGCGAGTTGCGCGACAACGTCCGGATCATGCTCAAGGAGGTGGAGCGGGTCAACCGGATTGTTGAGGAGCTTCTGGCCTTGGCCTCGCCCCGGGGACTGCAACTGAGCAAGGTGAACCTCCATAAGGTCATCGGCGACATCCTCACGCTCCAGAAGCGCTCGACCGAAGGGAAGAACGTCGCCTTCCAGCAGCAGTTCGATCCCAGCATCCCGCCCATCCTTGCCGACGAGGGGCTGTTGACCCAGCTTTTTCTGAACCTCGTGAAAAACGCGATGGAGGCGGTGGATGACGGCGGCTGCATCCGGGTCGCCAGCCGGGTGATATCCGACTACTCAATGACCCAGAAGGGCGAGCGACGCTCGCGGATGGTGGCCATCGACGTGGCCGACGATGGACCTGGCATCCCGCCGGAGCGGCTCGAGCAGCTCTTCACGCCCTTTTTCACCACCAAGACCAAGGGGACGGGCCTGGGGCTGGCCATCTGCCAGAAAATCGTGACGGAGCATCGGGGAATGATCAAGGTGGAATCGTACCCCGGCAAAGGGACCACCTTCACGGTGATGCTCCCCCTGATTCAGTAGCCGGGATCTTTCCCTTAACCATGTTCACTTCCATATCCACAGTTCGAGGTCTGCAATGTTACTGAACCGCATATTGGTTGCCGATGACGAAGAAAGCATGCGCTGGGTCCTCTCGAAGGCCCTGCGCAAAAAGGGATTCACCGTGGACCTCGCCCGCGACGGAGAGGAAGCCCTGCGACTGATCCAGTCCAACGAGTACGACTTGGCCATCCTCGACATCAAGATGCCCGGCTTCACCGGGCTGGAATTGCTCGACAAGGTACGGGAGCTCAAGCACGATCTCCTCATGGTGATCATGACCGCCGAGGCGAGCATGAAAAACGCCGTGGAGGCCATGAAGCGGGGGGCCTACGATTACATCACCAAGCCCTTCGACCTGGATGTAATCGATGCCATCATCGAAAAGGTGCACAAGGCCCGGGAGATCACCTCCCAAATGACTATTCTGCGGGAAGAGCTGAAAGAGCGCTATCACCTGGAGAAGAACATCATCGGCAACTCCCCCGCCATGCGGGAAGTCTACAAGACCATCGGCAAGGTTGCCCCCAGCGACGTGACCGTTCTCGTTCAGGGGGAGTCAGGGACCGGCAAAGAGCTCATCGCCCGGGCTATTCACTTCAACTCCAAGCGGATCGGCAAGCCGTTCATCGCCCTCAACTGCGCCGCCATTCCCAAAGATTTGCTGGAAAGCGAACTCTTCGGCTTCGAAAAGGGGGCGTTCACCGGCGCCGTCGAGCGCAAGCTGGGCAAGTTTGAGCAGGCCAACGGCGGCACCATCTTCCTTGACGAGATCGGCGACATGCCCCTCGATCTCCAGGCAAAAATCCTGCGGGTGCTCCAGGAGAAGGAAGTTACCCGCACCGGCGGCAGCCAGAACATCGCCGTGGACGTACGGATCGTGGCAGCCACCAACCAGAACCTGGAGGAACTGGTCCGCAAGAAGCAGTTCCGGGAGGATCTCTTCTACCGGCTCAACGTGGTGCCTATTCAGCTGGTACCGCTGAGGGAGCGTAAGGAAGACGTGCCGCTTCTGGTGGACTATTTCCTCCAAAACGCCTGCGCGGAACTGGAGGTTTCGCCAAAAAAATGCTCTCCCGAGGCCATGGCGCTCCTCACCACCCACAGCTGGCCGGGCAACGTACGGGAACTGGAGAATACCATCAAGCGGGCGGTGATCCTCTCGTCCGACCCGCTTCTCACCCCATCCGACTTTCCGGGGCTGCGTGCCCGCCAGACGGGAAGCGAGGCGACCGCTGCGGACGACCTCTCCCTGGAAGCCCTGGTGGACATGAAACTGCGGGCAAGCCTCACCAACCTGGACAAAATGGAGAGCGGGGATATCTATAACCTGGTCCTCAAGCAGATCGAGCGGCCTCTCATCCGCTTCGTCCTGGAAAAGACGCGTGGCAACCAGGTGAAAGGAGCTGAGATCCTCGGCATTAACCGCAACACGCTACGCAAGAAGATTCAGGAGCTGGGCATCGAACTGAGAAAAGACTGAAAGGAGGGAGCATCTGATGGGAATTATGGAGAAGTTCTTCCTCGACCGGCAGCAGGCAGTGCTCGTGGTCATCGACGTGCAGGAAAAGCTCTGCGCGGCCATGGACCCGGAAGTTCTGGAACGGCTCACGAAAAATACCGGCATTCTGCTGGAGGCCGCCCAGGATCTCGGCATGCCGGTGGTTGCCACTGAGCAGTACGTGAAAGGCCTCGGCTGCACCCTTCCGGTCCTGAAGGAAAAGATCGAGGGAGACGCTTGCGAGAAAATGACCTTCAGCTGCTGCGGCGACGACGCGTTCCTGAACCGTCTCGCGGCACTGGGACGCAAGCAGGTCATCATCACCGGCATGGAAACCCATGTCTGCGTGCTCCAGACGGTCATCGAGCTCCTGGAGCGGGGCTACCATGTCCACCTGGTGCGGGATGCCATTATGAGCCGCCGCAAGGAAAACTGGTTCGTGGGAATGGAAGTGGCGCGGGACGCCGGCGCGGTCATCACCTCCACCGAAGCGGCCCTGTTCCAGCTCCTCCGCGTGGCCGGCAGCGAAGAGTTCAAAAAACTGTCGAAACTGGTGCGCTAGCAGATCGCGGTCGCACGCCATTCCGGGCCGTCCGAAGAGGACGGCCCTTTTTTTGTTGTTGCATGCGCCGGACTACCCGGCATCACGGGTTCCGGGATAAAAAAAGCCCCCTCTCCCAGGAGGAAGGACGAGGGGGCACAAGAACGGGAGGATGGGTTAAAAGAGGAAGGTTACCTTGACCGAAAACCCGTTGATGAGCGGGTCCTGTTGCCGCGTTATCCGCTGGCTCTGCTCCCGGATTTCGTCATGGGGGGCGAGATCCGTGTAGCCGATTTCAACGGGAACACCGCCGCAGTTGAGCGTCACATCGCCGGTTGGGCTGGCTGATATGCTGAAAAAGGTGGCATTTTCCGATTGGGAGGCGGGTGAAGCGGGAGGAGGAGAAACTATAGCCGGAGAATCATGGCTGGTGGCCGATGCGAGGTAAGCGGGGATTGAGTCCGCCAGCGCCGGTATCGCCACAACGGCAACGACGAACAGTACAACCTGCGCAACAACGGCCTTGCCCCATCTGCGACAACACTCCCGAGAAACTCCCATGGCTCGTCTCCTTCCGGCACCGGATAAAGAGCAAGCCGGGGCCGAACGTCGTCGTGCTGACATTTCGGCATCCCGGCTGTCTCAGAGAGACCCTGTGGGCTTTCCGTCCCACCCTCGCGGATGGTTTAGTATTGTCGTGTATCAACGATATGCGGTTTGCATGTGTCATGCAAACCGCATACCATTCAAGTAACAGTATTGTTCCCCTTTTGAAACCCCCTATTCAAGCGAGAGCGCGACGAACAAGAACGACCGCAAGGTGACCTTTTCCGTCGTCCAATGACGGAAAAGGTCGCGATCAGACGGCAAGCCTTCGCGCAATCACGTCGTGATTGAGCCAGAGGACCGGTGCCTGGGGCACCCAGGAGTGATCGAACATGAGTTGGCCCACTGCCTGGAAAACCGCCTTGGAAAGCTCTGCGCAAACGATGTTCTTGGGATCGGCGTTCATGGTCATGAGCGCGTCCGACGCGGTGAGCATCAGGGCGGCCTGATCCGGCGTGTTATGGCGGGGCCACTCTTCCAGTTTGCCGAAGGATGCCAGAACCGGAGAAGCAAGGTAGGCATCGGCCTGGGCCAACACGGCATCCATGGTTTCCCCTTCCCTGAGCAGCGCCTGGCAGGCGGCGCGGATGCCGGCTGCCGCCGAGGAGCCACCCTCTCGCGCAAGGGCAGCCAGCAACGGGTACAGAGAAAGTTCAACCCCAAGGAACAGAGCGCTGGAATTCGTCTGGATCTCCGGCGAATTGTAGACCGTAGCCTTCACACCCTGCTGCCAAACCCGGCAGGCCCATTCCTCAAGGCGGATCTTGGCCCATCCCTGCAGATAGGGAGTGTAGGATTGCCACCGGTATTCGCCGCCGATGAGTACCTCGCAGCCATGGTAGCCGTAGGCTGCGTAGGAGACCCTGGCGCCGGCGACCTCCACCCGCGCCCGCAGTGAGGCAGTGGCGTCCACAAGGGCGCCGAAGGTGTCGGCGGTCACCTCGTCGAAGGAGAGACTGCACAGCCGACCCACGTCGGAGTTCCAGAAGAGCTCCGAGGAGAGGAAGCGGTCTCCCTGTCCCTTGAACACGCGGTTGAGAAGCGGCATGAGGGTCCGGGCGCGGGGAATGCCGCCAGCCATGGTGTGCACGATCAGGAGATTGGCCCCCGATGGCACGAGCCCGTCGAGCTCCCGCGCGAAATCGGCCAGGTTGCCCCGGAAGCGGGCAAGCCCCTTCTGGCGCGACTCCTCAATGGCGGCCATATCAAGAGCGGTTGTGGCTACGGTCTCGGGCTTCACCCCTTTGAGGCGGTCGACCGGGGTGAGCCCGTCGCCGGCAGGCTCCAGATCGAAACCGGCTTCCAGCGGGACATTAATGATCTTCCCCCCCAGGTTCGCCTCGGCTTCGGCCAGTTCTTCGGCGGTGAGAGGGCGCAACGGCCCGTTGTTGTCACGGCGGCCCACCGTGGCGCCGATAATGGTCATGCCGGCTTTCCGAGCCTCGTCAACGATGCCGTTGGCGTAGCCGCGGCCGAACAGTTCGCCGAAGAGGACGAAAACGTCGCCGGGACCGTAGCCGGCAGCAGCGGGAACGTCACGGAGCGGAGTGTATGTGGTCATGATTGATTCCTCGATTCGTAATGGGTACTGACGTCCAGCCGCCGGGGCCGGTCGGTTCCGGAGGATGAGCCGGGCAGGCGGCGCCCTACTCTTTATCCTCCACATCCACGATCAGGCCGCGACCGAAACAGACGCCGCGCTTGGCCGACTTGATGAAGTCAATGAGGTAGCGGACATCATCGGTGATGTGGAGGGAGCGCTCCACCTCTGCCAGGGCATTCTGCATGTTGAGACCCGAGAGGAACAGGAGCTTGAAGGCGTTCTTGAGCGCCCGGATGCGGGACTGGTCGAAACCGTTGCGCTTGAGGCCAACCAGGTTCAGCGCCTTCACCGTATGGGTGTCGTCCATGATGCAGAAGGGAGGCACGTCGCGGGACG
This sequence comes from Geobacter sulfurreducens PCA, assembly GCF_000007985.2. Lineage (NCBI taxonomy): Bacteria > Pseudomonadati > Thermodesulfobacteriota > Desulfuromonadia > Geobacterales > Geobacteraceae > Geobacter > Geobacter sulfurreducens. The sequence continues at coordinate 1,079,696 of NC_002939.5, read as the reverse complement.
AGCGGGACAGCCCCCGCATCATGGCAAAGGTGCCGATGCGGCAGAACTGGTGCACCACACTGTTACCGGAAATGATGACCCGGTCTTCCACCACCACGTGTCCGGCCAGGAGGGCGCCGTTCACCAGGATGATATTGCTCCCCAGCTCACAGTTGTGGGCCACGTGGGAATGGGCCATGAACAGGTTATTGCTGCCGATCATCGTTTTCGTCCCCGGCCGGTTACCCCGGTGAATGGTGACATACTCGCGAATCACGTTGCCGTTGCCGACGATAGTCCAGCTCTCCTCCCCCTTGTAGCCGAAGTCCTGGGGGTCGTGACCGACGATGGCGCCGAAGTGAATGACATTGTTCTCGCCGATCTGCGTCCAGGGACCGATAACGGCGTTGGCCATCACCCTGGTGCCGGCGCCGATGGAGGAGTGATCTCCCACGATGACGTTGGGGCCGATTTCCGCGCCGTCGGCAATGGTGGCGGAGGGGCTTATGTGGGCAGTCGGATGAATGTTAGTAATCATGATGCTTCTCCATATTTTCGAACTTGGTGAATTCGCCGTTGAACAGCAGGTTGACGGAGCCGATGGGGCCGTTACGCTGCTTGCCGATAATGATCTCGGCGTCCTTCTCGTGCCCCTTGGTGCAGGAACCGTCGCGCTTCTTGCAGTCATCGCAGTAGACAGCGTCGCGATACACGAACATGATCACGTCGGCGTCCTGCTCTATGGCCCCCGATTCCCGCAGGTCGCTCATCATGGGGCGCTTGTCGGTGCGGCTTTCCAGGCTCCGGTTGAGCTGGGAGAGCGCCACCACCGGCACGTCCAGCTCCTTGGCCAGGGCCTTGAGGGAGCGGGAGATTTCCGAGATCTCCTGCTGGCGTGACTCCTGACTGGAGCCGCGCATGAGCTGGAGATAGTCCACCACGATCATGCCGAGGCCGTTCTCCGCCTTGAGGCGCCGGGCCTTGGCCCGCATCTCCAGCACCGGAATGGCCGGGGTATCGTCGATGTAGAGCCGGGCCTTGGAAAGCTTGTCGGCCCCGTGGGTCAGCTTGTGCCAGTCGGTGTCCACCAGGTGACCGGTCCGCAGGCGGCTGGCATCAACCCGCGACTCGGAGCAGAGCAGACGCATAACCAGGGATTCCTTGCTCATCTCCAGGGAGAACACGGCCACGGGCAGGGGCGGATCGGCATGGGCCGCGGCATACTGGGCGATATTGAGGGAAAAGGCCGTCTTGCCCATGGAGGGGCGGCCGGCAATGATGATGAGATCGCCCGGCTGGAAACCGGCGGTCATCTTGTCCAGGTCGTAGAACCCGGTGGGGACGCCGGTTACGTGCTCTTTCTTTTCGTAGAGGGTCTCGATTCTCTTGAAGGTATCCTTGAGGATGGTGCCCACCGGGGTGAAAGCAGGGCGGAGCTTGTTCTCGGAAATCTCGAAGATGGTCTTCTGGGCGCCGTCCAGAAGCTCGTCCACCGTGGTCTCCTCGTCATAGCCGCGGGTGACGATGTCGGTGGCGGCGGTGATGAGGCGCCGGGTTACCGACTTCTCCTTCACGATCCGGCAGTAGTAGGCGATGTTGGCGGCAGTGGGGACATAGTCCACCAGGGTGGCAAGATAGGCGCCGCCCCCCACCTCCTCCAGCTCTCCCTTGCGCTTGAGCATGTCCGTGAGGGTGATCAGGTCGCAGGGCTCGCTCCGGTTGGATAGGTCGATCATGGCCCGGAATATCTTGCGGTGGGACTCGCGATAGAAATCGTCGGCCTCGATCAACTCCAGACAGCGGTTGATCGCCTCGTTATCGAGGAGCACGCCGCCGAGAATCGACATCTCGGCTTCAATGCTCTGGGGAGGAACTTTTCTCAGATCGACCGCGGACATGACCTGCCTTGGGAAGAAACGCTGGATGTGAGTCGGAGGAAGGGGTACTATACCCTGCGCCGCCGGTCCGGGTCAACCGTTTTGACCGGGCCGGCGGCGCGCCGGAATAATGCGGATCAGCGGGAGGATAGATGCCGGAGTTGCCGGAAGTGGAGACAACCCTGCGGGGGATCGCGCCCCATGTGACCGGGCGGCGGGTGACGGCGGTCACGGCCCGGGCAGCCAAGCTGCGGTTGCCGATTCCCCCCGAGTTGGGCGAGCGGCTCACCGGCAGGGTCATCGAACGGGTGGAGCGCCGGGCCAAGTATCTCCTCTTGCGCTGCGGCGACGGCACGGCCATTATCCACCTGGGGATGACCGGCACGCTCCGGGTCGCTCCGGCAGGCAGTCCGCCGGGAAAGTACGACCACCTGGACCTGGTCCTGGACGACGGCCGCACCCTCCGCTTCAGGGATCCGCGCAAATTCGGGCTCGTCCTCTGGACCGGCAGCGATCCCCTTGCCCACCCGCTACTGGCACAACTGGGGCCGGAGCCTTTCCCGCCCCTGTTCAACGGGAGCTATCTCTTCTCGCGCAGCCGGAAGCGGAATGCCGCCATCAAGCTTCTGCTCATGGACAACCGGATCGTGGTCGGCGTGGGGAACATCTACGCCAATGAGGCCCTGTTCCGGGCGCGCATCCATCCCGAACGCGCCGCGGGGTCACTCTCTGAGGAAGACTGCGCCACGTTGGCAACCGCCGTCGGGGATGTGCTGCGCGACGCCATTGCCGAAGGAGATACAACCCTCCACGAATTCATCGCGACCGAGGTTCCTTCGGGGTATTTCCGCATCAATCCGGCCGTCTACGGACAGACCGGCAAACCGTGCACGGTCTGCGGCACGCCCATCGCCCGGATCCGGCTCGGCAACCGCTCAACCTGGTTCTGCCCCGTCTGCCAGAAATGAAAAAAGCCGGCTGTGCCGGCTTGACCGGGACGCAGTCGCGGACGGTCAGTTACAGTCGTCGCGCCAGAGACAGCTATCCTGCCCGCACGAGTCGGCGCGGTTGGTCCCGTAACACGCTTCGTTCCCCTCATCCGACTGGATTGCACGGACGAGTTCCGCCTTTTTCATGGAACCGGCCTTGATCCCTCGCTGCTTGGCAATCTCTTTGACTTGCTGCATGTTCATCGCTCTCATCCTCCCGACGGGTATGTTGTTTTCGCCGCATTACATCACAGTATCAGCCGTGTATTGCGGCACCATCACAACGTGATAACGATATCAGGAAATCGGTCCGCTGCAACCGCACCCTGCCGCCACCTGCTTCACGGACGGGGTCTCGCTCCCTTGGGAATCCTTATCGACACGTCCGAAAAAACATTTAATTGTTTCATGAAAAAATTCCGCATTTTCTCCCCCTGCACTTTCTTGCTCGACAAACTGAGAATTTTTCAATAAAATCCCGCCGTATACTGTATACACTTACGCGGACAGCATGGCCCGGAGCGTATAACGATTCCCGCCCGACCCTGCATCCCCGGCCGTCAGCCCATGATCGAAAGGAGAGCACGCGATGTCCACCAAGCCGTTCGTCTACCAGGACCCTTTCCCCCTCGGCAAAGATGAGACGAAGTACCGCAAGATCGAGGGATCCGAGAAACATGTCACGGTCGAGCAGTTCGCCGGCAAGGAAGTGCTGCGGGTCTGCCCCGAGGCGCTTTCCATCCTCGCCAACGAGGCGATGCGCGATGTATCCTTCCTGCTGCGCCCCGAGCACAACGAGTCGGTGGCGAAGATCCTGCGCGACCCGGAAGCGTCCATGAACGACAAGGGCGTGGCCCTCGCATTCCTGCGCAACGCCGAGATCTCCGCCAACTTCGAGCTTCCCATCTGCCAGGATACCGGCACCGCCACCGTCATCGCCAAGAAGGGCCAGCAGGTCTGGACCGGCGGCAAGGATGAAGAATACCTCTCCAAGGGGGTCTACAAGACCTACACCGAGGAGAACCTCCGTTACTCCCAGACCGTTGCCCTCAACATGTACGACGAGATCAACACCGGCACCAATCTCCCGGCCCAGGTCGAGATCCAGGCCGTGGACGGCGATGCCTACAAGTTTCTCTTCATGGCCAAAGGTGGGGGCTCCGCCAACAAGACCATGCTTTTCCAGGAGACCAAGGCGCTGCTCACCCCCGAGAAGCTTGAAAAGTTCCTCGTGGACAAGATGAAGTACCTGGGCACCGCCGCCTGTCCGCCCTACCACATCGCCGTGGTCGTGGGCGGCTGCTCCGCCGACCAGTGCATGAAGACCGTCAAGCTTGCCTCGGCCAAGTACCTGGACGCACTCCCCACCCAGGGGAACGAGCACGGCCAGGCGTTCCGCGATGTGGAGCTTGAGGAGAAACTCCTCCAGGCCGCCTACAAGCTCGGCATCGGCGCCCAGTTCGGCGGCAAGTACTTCGCCCACGACGTCCGGGTCATCCGGCTTCCGCGTCACGGCGCTTCCTGCCCCGTGGGGATGGCGGTCTCCTGTTCCGCCGACCGCAACATCAAGGCGAAGATCACCAGGGACGGCCTCTTCGTGGAAGAGCTCGACCGCAATCCGGGCCGCCTCATCCCCGAGCAGTACCGCGGCAAGCACGAGCACGGCGTCAAGATCGACCTGAACCGCCCCATGAAGGAAATCCTCGCCGAGCTCAGCAAGTACCCGGTTGCAACGCCGCTGCTCCTGAACGGTACCATCGTGGTCGGCCGCGACATCGCCCACGCCAAGTTCAAGGAGATCATCGACGCCGGCAAGCCGGTGCCCGAGTACCTGCTCAACCACCCGATCTACTACGCGGGACCGGCCAAGACCCCGGCTGGCAAGCCCTCCGGCTCCTTCGGCCCCACCACCGCCGGCCGGATGGACTCCTACGTGGATCTCCTCCAGTCCAAGGGCGCATCCATGATCATGATCGCCAAGGGGAACCGCAGCCAGCAGGTGACCGATGCCTGCCAGAAGTACGGCGGGTTCTACCTGGGCTCCATCGGCGGCCCGGCCGCGGTTCTTGCCGAGGAGAACATCAAGAAGGTCGAGTGCATCGACTTCCCCGAACTGGGGATGGAAGCGGTCTGGAAGATCGAAGTGGAAAACTTCCCGGCCTTCATCCTTGTGGACGACAAGGGGAACGACTTCTTCAAGCAACTGGGTCTGTAAGCACTGAAGCCCACCACGCCCCCGGCCTCCTGCGGCCGGGGGCGTTTTTGCGCGTATCGGTCAATGGTAGCGGGCCCGTGTGCCGGGGCGCCGGATGGACGCAGACAAAGGATCAGGAACCATGCAAGTCATCGACGACGGCCGCTGCTTCATCTGCGGCAAGGACAACCCCATCGGACTCAAGGCGGAATTCGTCACCGACCCTCACGAGCGGCGCGCCGAGACGCGCGTTCGAATCCCGGAGGTCTTCCAGGGATGGCAGGGGGTGACCCACGGCGGCATCATCTCGGCCCTGCTGGACGAGATCTGCGCGCAAGCCTGCATGGCGAGCGGACTCCAGATAGTGACCAGCGAGCTGCGCCTCCGCTACCGCGAACCGGTACCCACCGGATCAGAGATAACGGTAATCGGTCAGGTGACGGGCGAACGGCGCCGCCTGGTGGATGTGAAGGGGTGGGTCGAACTGGACGGACGGGTCATGGCCGAGGCCGAAGTGACCATGTTCCGGGTGGGGTAATCTTCCCGGCCGATTACTCCTTCAGCTGATTCTTCAAACTGTCGCGGTGTTTCTCGTACGCTGCGATGTGATCGCCCTTCTTGATCTCCGACTTCCTCCAGTAGATGGTATCTTCGGCGTTTCCTTCCAGAACCGGATTTTTGAAGAATATCTTGACCGTGGCTGGCTGGCCGTCCTCTTTACGCTTCTTGTCGCTCTCCGTGCGGACCGCCGCGATGGCGGCCTTGAGCGTGGAGCCCGAACTGCTATTTTCCGATCCCCGGAGCATCCAGTAGTTTTCAGTCTCGTCGTCCCCCTGGAGCTGGTATTCGACGATATGATCGATGTGGAAGGTCATCTTCTCCCCGGCCCGGTTGAAACGGGGGCGCACGATATCCCGGTCGCTCATGCCCAGGTCAGCGGCTTTCTTCTTGAGGGGCTCGCTCAGGTTCTGCCTCGCCCAGGATTCCCACTTGCCGACCTGACCTGTTTTGCGGTCCCTTTTTTCATGGAACAGCTTATCGGCCTTGGCCCGTCCCGTATAGAGGGTTTTGTGCTTTGCGCCCGCCCCTGCGTGCTCCTTGTATGAAGGGATGGGGAACGGCTTTTCATAGTAGAGGTCCCCTGCCGCGGCAGCTTTCCCCTTTTTCTTGACGGTCTTGAGATCCTGGGTGGGATTGAGGGTAGCCGCCACGATCCAATTCTCGCCGCCGTCCCGGGCCTTGAGTTCCTTGAGACCGTACTCCTTGCGGCGACGGATCGATTTCAGGACGGTATTGAGCTCGTTGAGGCCAATCCCCGTCTTCTCCGCATAGGCCAAGGCCTGATCCAGGGCCGTCTTTACCCGCCCCATGCGCGCGGCAACGTCGGTTGCAGGCTTGTCGGCCTTCTTTTCCGGCTCCTTCGCCCCCGGTCTCTTCCCCCTTTTTTCTGCCTCCGCCTGATACTGCCGAACAGTCTTGCCGTCGGCGGTCCGGGCGTTGGGGTCGGCAGGCTTTTTGGCTTTTTTGGGCCCTCCAGGCGTAACCCTGGCCTTTGCCGGAGATTGTTTCGGCGCCTCTCCCTCCTGGGCCGCCCCCTTCTTCGCCTGCTTTGGCGGCGGCTCCGCCGCCCTGGTATTCTTTTCCTTCCACGCCCCCTTTTTCTCTCCCTTGTCGCCGGAGCCTCCCGTAGCCTTGTCGCTGTAGAGATCGGTCATGAACTTCTCAGCGGAAAACTCCACCGGCTTGAACTCGACAGAAGGTGCTTGGCTGGAGCCGAAGACGTAATCCACCGTGGCGCCGACGCCGAAACTGCCGCCGATGGGCCACTCCTTCCCCCCCAGGGGCCAGGTCCACCGCTTGTCGGGGACGGGCGACCACCACGGGGCATCGATCTCCACGAAAAGGTCACCCGACAGCCCCAGGAACGGCTGGGCCGCGATCTCCATGTCGCCCCGGATGAAGAACTCCCCTTTTTTGTCCTCTCCTTCGGCACCTTTTTCCCGATAGCCGATGACAGGCGTCGCCTCCGCGTACCCCCTGATTCCGGCCAGGGCGTTGACGCCGGCGCCGGCCTTTATGTCGTGGGACAGGATTTCGAGCCCGGCACCGGCCTCGCCCCGGAGCCGGAGACCGGCCGCGGCGGAGATATTGAGGCTCCCCTGGATAGTGAAGTTCTGCGCCTTTTTCGGGTCGGTGGAGTAGGTCCCCTCCACCACGATATTGTAGAACTTGGCCGGACCAAGCTTGGCAAAGGCACCCATCCCCACGTTGGCAAAAATGAAGATGTTTCCCACCACGGGAATGCCGTAGGAGGCCCGGGCCTCCACCTTGAAGAGATCCTTGTTGAAGTCCTTCTGGGGAAAGAGGATGAACTCTTTCTGGGGGGTGATCTTGCCGATTACGGTGAGGTTTCCCCGGGGGTCGACGATGACGTGGGCTGTTCCGTTCAGCCAGTCGGTAAAGGCAAAGGTAAGGTCCCCCTCGCCGAAGACCACGTAGTCGACCTTGTCGCTACGCGGACCAACCGTGGCTGCCGGTGCAGGTGTTCGCTCCGGGGCCGTGTTGGCGGCTTCGAGTCGGGCCGCCGCCCCCTTTTCCATGAGACGAAGGAGGACCTCGCCGGAAAACTTCTCCCCCGTATAGCCGACCTTACCCTCACCCGTAATGGCCCGGCCGTCCCACCCCACTGCCACGTTGCCGGAGAACCCCTTGGGCAGAGTGAGCCCCACCGTGGCCGTACCGGTGACGATCCCTTCGGTGGACCGTTTCAGCTCCAGGCTGCCCGAAGCGAGCCCCCGCACGGTCACAGCCGCGCTCCCTTCAAAGGTGATCGCCTCGTTGACCGCCTCAAGGGTGAGGGTACCGGTAAACGCCCCTCCCATCCGGATCGGCGTGCCCTTGATTCCCAGATGGAGGGCACCGTTCTCCAGGGTATTGATCGCTGAGCCGAGCCGGCTCAGGTCAAGGGCACCGAGCCCCACCAAGTCAGGGGACTTACGGATCAGTACGGCGAGATTCCCTTTTCCCCCGTCGAAGCCCACCCGGCCCCGGATCTTTCCGCCGTCGCCGACCGCCACAAGGAGAGAGGGGGCGAGGGCACCCGTGAACAGGGGGTGAGTCAGGGGGATTGCCTGTTCGCGCACGGAGTAACGTTGCCCGACCCGGCGGACCTCCAGCTGACCGGCCGCGAGGCTGCCGAACCGGACATTGACGTTCCCTCGCGTGCGTTCCTTCAGGAAGTCGGCAATGGGCGGGGGCGGCACAAAGGTGGGCATCCCCTTCAGCTCCATGACGCCGGGGGCAGTCTCCCCCGTGGCATCGGCTGCGGTCGCAGCCTTGAGCATCTCTCCCGTTCGACGGTTACCGATGGTCTGCTGGAGCTGTCGGACCGGGCCGGCAGGCGTGCCGGACCGGGCCGGCGACGGAACCGGAGCGGGTCGCTCCGGGCGCCTGGCTGTGTTGATCGGTTTCGGTCCGGCTTTCTGAGATGTCATGGATGTCCCCGGCTACTGGTTGCTCCCGCGGGGAGAGCCCAGGATAGGAGAGTACAACGGAGACGGACCGGTCATGCCGCAGGACAGATGCCCCGTTCCCGCCCGCAGTAAGGGTTTCGTGCTCCGCTGCCGTGACGGCGTATCGCCTCACGAATAATGGCGGCATAGCCGCTTGCGGCCCGCTCTACGGAGAACGATCGGGCAATTTTCTGCCGGCCGGCCCGGCTCATGGCCTCGGCGCGGGCACTGTCTTCCAGCAGCGCCAGGGCCGCGGCCGCGAACCCTTCTGCGTCCGCGGCATCCAGCAGGATCCCGTCGCGCCCGTCCTCGATCACCTCGGGGATAAAGCAGCGCCGGGAGGCAATCACCGGCACGCCGGCGGCCATGGCCTCGAACAGTCCCCAGTTGGCCGCCCCCTCGAACAAGGGAAACAGGATGACATCCATGGCCTGGAGGTAGCGCACGAACTGGTCGTGGGGGACAAAGGGCCGGAAGATGAACTCCTCATCCTCCATTCCTTCCTGCCGGAGGGCATGCTGCTTGAACGAGGCCCCCCCCAGGTAGGATGCTTCGTTGCCGTAGATGCTCGTCTCATCGCCAACGACGAGGAAGTGTGCGTCGGGGCGGACGGCACGAATCCTGCCGACGGCCCGGACAAACACGTCGAAGCCCCGCACCGCCTCCAGGGTCCTGCCCGCAAAGCCGATGACCGGCCCGTTCCCGGTTATGCCCAGTTCACGCCGCAGAGCCTCCCGGTCACCTGCCGGGGGAGGCAGGGCAAACCCCTCCATCCGGACCCGTACCTTGTTGCGAAGCTCTGGTGGGAACAGGTCGCGGGCGTAGGCGGAGGGAACCACGCAGAGATCCGAATGAATCACACTCGAATGAATAAGAGAGCGCAGGGCCACGTCCATAAGGCTCTGGGGATACCGGCCCGGGAATTCATCCCGGCAGAAGGCCGGATGGTATCCGGGCAGCTCCACATAGGAGACCACAGGGATAGCGAGAATCTCCCGAACGAACAGGGTTGCCCCGAAGGATGCGTGCCCCACCACGGCGTCGATGCCGGTCGAGGCATGGATGTGCGCCAGGGCCTCCACGATGGCCTTGCCCCGGCGCGCCCCCTCCTCGATGCAGCGGGTGTAGTAGGTCCCCGACAGGGGCGATGCCTCCTCCCCGTACCCGTAGTAGGCGACAGGGGGCTTGTCCCGGCGGATCTGCCCGGTGAACGCCCGATCCACCAGAAAGGCACACTCCCACCCCCTTTTCCGGGAAAGAGCGTTGGCTATCCCGGTGAACTGGTTCGGATAGGAAGGATGGACGAATACAACGTTCATCGTTTTTTAGCCAATTTCCTGGCCGCGTCGATAAAACCGCGCGCCCGAGCGGGATCGCTGACACCCAGGGCGGCCGCCACGGCATTGACGGAGGCGGCCGCAAGATCGGCAATGGTCGAGATGCCGGCTGCCGTCAGTTTCCCGGCCAAGGCCGGCCCGATCCCCTTCACGTCCGTCAGGTGCGGAGACTGCGTGCTCTTACCGGGGGGAACGATCACCGTGGGGGCCTCCACTGTTCCGGGACCACTCATGATCGGGCCGTGGATGGTTACGCTCGGGATGGTCATGGTTGGGATAGTGGGCATCGTGAGCGTTGGCGCGGTCATGGTGAAGGTCGGGCGGGTCAGGGTAAACGTGGGCTGCGTCATGGTAAAGGTCGGTTGCGTGAGGGTGAATGTGGGCGAGGTAACCGTAACGGTGGGAGACGTCACGGTTATTGTCGGCTCCGCAACGGCAACGGCCGGGATGGCGACCCAGCGCAGAGACAGCGTGCGCTGGCCGACCCCCGGAGCGGAGAACATGATATCGAAGCTTCCGACGTCCTGGTACCTGAGCACCCGCACCGTGATGAACGCCGTCTGGCCGGCATAGCGGAGGACCGAACCGTATTCCACGTGCTCACCGTAATCTATGCCTACCTGCACGCAGAAGAGATTATCGTCAAACCCGGAGGTAACCCGCGCCGTGCCTACGCCGTCGGAATTGGTCGTGATGGAGATCCGCCCCGTGCGGGCCGAGGCCCCTCCGCCGCCTGCGGCGCTGATGGTGATCTTCTTGCCGGCGGGATCGGCGGCCAGGGTCACATTCTGTCCGGCTGCCAGGTCGATGGCCGCGCCGGGATTGACGACAAGGCTGCCGCCGTTCACGGTGAGCCCTGCCAGAGAGCGGTTCCAGCGCATGGCATTGGCGTTGGAGACGTGCTTATCGCAGGTGGTATCGTCACTTGCGGGGTCAACACAGGCCGGACCGGTCTGCTCGTGCCGGGTGTTGTGGGGGTTGCCGGTGACCCCCGAATGGCTCTCACCGATCGTGATGGTCCTGGCGGTGGTGTTGGGCGTGATCTGGACGGCGTTTGCCGCCACCAGGTCCACGTTGCCGCCCGGATTCTCGACCCCGTCCACGCTCTTCAGCGCTCCCACCTGGGCTGCGGTGGTCATATGGGGGTTGCCCAGGTCGGTCAGGTGGCGGCGAATCATCTCGAATAGTTCAGGATTGGTGTGCACGACGATGTTCTGGATGATGTCCGGGGTGCCGCTCCAGGCACCTCCCTTGCGTATCACCAGGGCCAACGGCACCCGGCAGGGCTCCCCGCAGGCAGGGCAGCCGGCCAGAATCCGGTCGAAGTGGGCCTTCAACAGAGCCCGGATGTCCGCCCGACTATCGGTCGTCTCCGTGGTGAAGAGGCCGGACCAGGCGTCGTCAACCGACGGGACCGGGCCATCCCATTTCTGCACGGCCAGGGAAAAATCCTCCCGCACCCGGCTGTAGCAGCAGGTTTCGCCGCAGGCGTTGCCGCTGTCGGCCATGGGGGCCGGAGCCGGTTCAATGCGGCAGTCCTCCCGGCTCAGCCAGAGGCAGTAGGACGTGACATCCGGGGCCGGCTCGAAGGTGACGGCGGAGGGTCTGTCCACCACGATCTCCCGGCCGCCGCAGTCAATGGCCACACCTTCGCCGACACTGAGCGCGACAGTCTTTTTCGACTCGTCCCAGGAGGCGGTCACCTCAAGGCCGCATACCGCTCCAGTGCCGAGCACCATCCTGTTGATCAGGTGGCGCTTGCCGTTCAGGTAGGACTGCTCCATCTCGAAGTCCCGGACTGTCATCAGCTTGCCGTAAAAATAGAGGTTTCTCTGGAATGGGCTCAGGGTGCGGTCGTTCGACATGGCGTCCTCCTTTTATTCATCTGTTCGTCAGGCAACATGACCCTCTCCGTTCAAACGGCCTGGTTCCGCTGCTCCTGGGCCCGCTCGTTCCAAAGGCTTCCGTCGCCTGCCGGTTTCAGGTTCACTCAAACAATGTATCCATGCCCTGTCGCGCCCGGACCTGCGCCTGCCCCGCCTTCTCGCCGTCGGCCAGATAGGTCTGCCGGGCGAGCGACGAGGAGGTCTCCAGGGCAAAGAGGGGCTGGTTCAGGTTGGTATTGACTTCCAGGTAGGTGTGCCCCCCAAGCCGGAACAGGTTCTCCAGGGCAACTACCGTGGCACAGGTGTGGGCCGGGCGCTCGCGCGCCACGATCCGCTTTACGGTTTCGGTCCTCCCTGCGCCGCCCGGCGGCAGGAGAACCGTGAAGTGGTAGGGATCTTCCCCGAAGAGCCTCATGGTTTCGCGCCACTCGCTCCGGCCCCGGATGCGGTCCAACTGGAACGCCTCCACAATCCACGGTTCCTTGCCGGTGTAAAGAGTGATGAGTTCCGCCAGTCCACCCCGGGTGCCCCGACAACGGTACAGCTCATTGGCCCGGGCGATCAGTGTGCGCAGCCGTGCCCCGCCATCTTCGAGCCACTGGTCCGCATCGGGGAGCGCCAGCCACGAGGCGAGCCAGGGAAGGAAGCCGGCCGGTACGGCACAGGGGTCGGCATAGCGCCGGGTCGTGAATATTTCGCGCTCCAGGTCGTAAAGGACGCTCTCGAACAGGGAAAGAAACCGCTCCAGGAAATCACGCCCCCGCTCGTCGTCCTGGAAGACGGCCGGAAGGTAGCGGAGATACGATTGTTTGGGAAACTGGAGGCGGAGGCTCACCACTGTGGGGGTGGCATGCCGGTCTTCGGAGATCAGTTCCAGGCGCACCCTCAGATACCGTCCCTCCTTCCGCTCAAAAAGGGCGTCGGCCGGATTGGACGGGAAACTTCGCCACTCGCCGTCGGCCGGCAGGAGCTCCGGATCGCGGCCGGTTTCGTAGATGAAGTAGGAAAGTCGCACCTGGGTCTTTGGGGGGACCGTCGCGTCCAGCGTCACCCGGTGCCAGAAGAGGCGGCCGTCGCCGGTATCGAATGAGCGGGAAGTGTAGATGCCCGTTACCGGGCCGCTGCCGGTCCACGAGCCTGCCGGCGGATAGCGACGGCGACGGGTGAGGCGGGCCACCTCCCCATCTTCCAGGGCGTAAAACTCCCCGCCGGGACCGGCGAACAGCCGCAGGGCCTTCCCCTCGTACTCCTCCAGAGGGCTCCAGTCACCTGCCGACCTGATGGCATAGATGAACCGCTCCCGATCAGAGACGTACCATTTGCCGTCGGCGTCCACCGCCAGACCGGCAGGCTCGAAGCCGAGGTCGTCCAGGCCGACGGTGCCCAGGAACCGGCCCTGGTCGTCAAAGGTAACGATGGCGGTGAGCCCCGTATCGAGGCAGTGGACCAGGGCCCCCCCGCCGGACGGGGAGGGAGCCGGGCCCAGCGCCAGCGCCACCGGCTGCTTCAGCCGGTCGGCGCCGAAGGGGGGCACATGGGGCACGGGTTCGCCATGGTAATCGAAACGCTGGATGCGCCGGTTGCCGGCATCGAGCACATAGAGGTTGTCGCAGGGGTCCACCGCCAGATCCAGGGGGCGGTCGAACTCCCCCGGACCGGTTCCGGCCGCCGGTTCCCCTGCCGGGTTCTCGGCTCCGATAAACCGGCGCACCTGCCAGTTAACCGTGGCAAAGACGCAGACCCGGTTGTTGTCCGTATCGGCCACGTAGAGATTGCGGCTCCCCAGAGCCATGGCCCGGGGTCCACTCAGTTCCCCCGCCCTGTCCCCCCTGCCGCCGAGACAGGGTATCCGCTCCAGTCGGCCGGACATGGGGTCCAGACGATAGAAGCGCTCGCCGGCCAGCATGATCAGCGTTCCGCAGCGATCAGCCACCAGGGCGTCGGGGCGGATGCGTCCCGCGAGCCCCAGACGGCGGTCGAGGCCGTGCACCATCTCGCCGGCCAGTGCCAGTCCGCCGTCTCCCACGGCCACCAGGCCGTTGGTGGCTGCCCCGGCGGCCCATGCCTCGCCGCTCGCCACATGGATTATGGTGTACTCGTTGTCTTCCACGCCGTGTCTCCCGTGTCAGTACGTGACGGTGCACCGGCCGGAGCGGGCAGTCACGTCCACCTCGTGCCGTTCGGAATAGACCAGGGCGTCCCGGTCTATCATCAGGTTGCCCTCGCCGTCGACCCGCGTGCACGTATCGCCCGAAAGCGTCGTCTCCAGCACGCATTCCACACCGCTCACCTCCCTGATGGCTGCAATGATCTCCGAACGGTAGACCCCTCTGCCAAAAGGCCACCCCGTCCCGTCCTCACCCCCCTTCAGGGGATGAAGAAACTCCAGAAGCCGTTCGGCCACCCGCGCTCGCAACTCCTCGGGACGTACCCCTTCACCGGCGCTGACCCGTGTTCTGACCGTCACCTGCGCGTAGAGGGGAGGGATCACCCTGACGCGGGTCGTCACCAGCCGGTGGCGATCCAGGTGGTCGCACACCGCGCGCAGGAACCGTGGGCCGGGATACGGCCGCGGGGTAAAGGACCAGGGGACCACGACCACGGTCACCGTGGCCGGCACAGGACGATCCTCCGGCGCTTCCGGCTCCCAGAGGGGAAGCGCCCGGGCGCGGGCCACCCGGAGACCGGGGGTATTCAGCGCCAGATACTCGAAATCATCGGAGGTTATGGCCCGGTCCACCTCCCGCAGTTCCAGGGGGGCGCGGGCAATGGCCTCCTCGAGCGGCTCGGCGTCTCTGCCGCCGCTGGCGGACGCGTCATTGCGCGCGGCAAGGTCCGCCAGCAGGGGATCATCGAAGCGCCACGATGCCAGGGGCCTCAGGTTTCCCGCCGCGCCCCCGCCTGACAGGTAGTCGGCCCGCACCCGAGCCCCCTCCGGCAAAACCCGCCCGTTGCGGCCATCACCGAAAAGGATGGTACCGACCGCCGGGTCGAGTACGAAATGCCGGTCCGTGGGCCCCGAGGCGTCCAGGTTGTCGCGTTCGGCCCACTCTTCCCAATCGGTGCCGGTCAGGACCCTGACCCTGAGGCTCCCCTCCATGGCCGGCCGCCGGGCAAGGGAAACTACCTGTCCCGGCATGCCATTGCCCCAGTCGGTGCCGGATGAAGAGACAAGGTTCTCGTCCACCACCGATACCGCTTGGCGCGCCGTCACCGTATTGAGGCGGATGGAGTCGATGCGCGGAGGTATCTCATAGAAGCCCGTCCCCTGCCGGGCGGCGGCGCGGCGGCATGCCGACAGACCCTCGGAAGGCAGCGGCACGGCGGTGCTCTCTTCCGGCAGGCGACAGCGGATCATGGGAAAGCGCGGCGCAGGCACCGTTGCCGGCAGGTAAGGCGAGGTGGTCGCCGTCATGTCGGCAGGCACTGAAAAGAGAATCTGTCCGGAGCGGGTCAGGCCGGTGGTGCCGTCCTCCAGCAGATCGAGCCGACGGTAACCGGCCTCCGTGGAATACTCCCAGACCAGATCCACCGGGGGTACGACGGCGGCCGGTTCGCCCCGGTGGGCACCCACGGGGGGCAGGTCTGCTTCGTAGAGATCGATGGCGAGGCGCACCTCCCGCCCTGCCGGAAGCATCCGCTCAAAGGCGATGAGGAGCGTGCCCCCCGGTGCCGGCTGCTCGCCGAAGGCAGGGAAAAAGAAGGCATCGCGGGCATTGGCATCGGTGACATTGCGGAAGCCGCCGCCCCAGGCGCTGATGACGGCAGCGATCCGGTTGTTCAGCAGGAACAGGTCGGCCGTCGTCTCGAAGGGAAGGGGTTCCCCTCCCGTCTCGGCCGTGAGGCGCGTACCTCGCGGGATCATCAACTCCCGTCCGGCGGTGGATGAGAGGGTCAGGGCCACGGTGGCGGGCACTGCCGGAACCGGCCGGATACCCACGAGACGGAGGAAGGTCCGGTAGTGGTCGGGGGTAAGGCAGTTGAGCCCGTAGATCTGCATCTCCGCCAGCCAGGCGAAGAGCTCCACCAATGTGATCCCCGGGTCCGATGCGTTGTGGTCGGTCCACGCCGGTGCGCGCACCGCAAGGCTCGCCACTGCCTCCCGCACCAGGTCGGCGTATCGTTTGTCGTCAAGATCCGGTATCGGTACTATGGGCATAACGCTCTCACTCCCGCATGGTGCTATACGTCGCCGGCCCGTGCCGCGACCCGATGGTCTCCGCTGGAAACGAGCAGATAGGGGTCCACCGGCCGCGTCAACTCATCCGCCTCGCCAAGCTCCATCCGACGTCCCATTTCATCGACGGCCGTTACCGCCATGCTTGCCACCCGATCAACCCCTTCGATCTCCTCCAGCAAGCGGTAGAGGTCCGAATGGCAGACCAGGCGGCCAAAGGGCCACCCTCCGCCGTCCCACCCGCCGGTCAGGGGATGGAGGAACCGCCCGAGAGCGGCAAGGGCCGCCGTCTCCACGGCGGGGGCCTGGTCGAGGCTGCGGGGCACCAGGGCGGCATCAACCGACACCCGCACGTAGGACGGCCGGGTCACCACGGCATGGCAGGGGGCGGTCACTACGTTGGCGCCGTGACCGGCGACAAACTCCTCCACCCGCCGGCGCAGGGCCGCCGAGGGGATGGGCCGGTCATCGGCCGCGCGCGGCACGATGATCACCGTCAGCCATCCCGTGCGGGTCATGCCCCGGTCATCGCACACGGGGAGGCACTTGACCAGGGCCATACCGGGGAACTGCTCCCTGATCAGGCCCTCGTAGTCCTCAACGGTCACGGCCCGGTCGCGGCGCCGCAGGCTCTGGGGGCCCCGCCGGTAGAGGGCGGAGATATCCTCCCCCTCGACCCCGCCTCCGCAGGGGCCGGGATTGACGACCTTGTCCACCAAGGGGATGCCGGTCCGCATGCGGGCAATCGCCCCCCAGCCGAGGTTGCCGGCAGCACCTCCGCCGGTGCGGTAGCTGACCCGGACGTTGTTCGTTCCGGCAGGCAGCACCCGGCCCCTTTTCCCGTTGCCAAAGGAGACGAGACCACTGCTCCGGTCGATGCCGTAGTGCCGGTCTAGCGGCCCCGAGGCCAGGAGGTCGTCGCGCCCTTCCCACCGCACCCAGACTTCGCTCACCCGTCCCTCCCGGTCAGTCACCCGGCTGACCCGACCGGGAGCGTCTGCGGCGAGGCGATCCAGCTCTGCGGCGGAAATGAGCCCGAACTCGTTGACCCAGACCTGGTCGTCGAAAACCGGCTTCCGGGCAAGGGTGAAACTCTGGTCCGGCAGCCCGTTCCCCGATCCCGGCCGCTCGTTCCTCACGGAGGTGAGCTGCAGGGCCCGGGCGGCATTGAGGTAGATGCCCCGGGCAATGGGGGGGCTGTTGGAGGGAAGCTGCCGCCACGACCGCCACCGGGCCGGATTGAGGATGCTCCCCTTCAGGTGGGCCGGTCTGCCGATGATGCGGGGGATGTTCAGGTAGCCGCGGCGCAGCCGGTAGGGAAGACCGGCGCCGAGGGCCGTGGGGGCGTACTCCCCTGCCACGAGCACCGCCCGGAGCCAGTGAAGCCGCGTGCCGAAGAGCGGTGCCGGAACGCCCCCCTCGGGCACCACGACACGGACGATGCCGGCACGGGTGAGGCCGGCTGTGCCGTCCTCCGCATCGAGCCTCAACCACTCGCACGCTCCGGCGTCATAGACTTCCCACTGCACCCTGGGCCTGAAGTCGCGGGCATAATCGATTTCGGCCAGATCCAGGTAGAGGCCGATGGGCCCCTTGGCCAGGGGGCGGTCGAAGCCGGCGTAGAAGGCGGGGCGCAGGTCGGCCAGTGGGCGGAACGGCCGGAAGACCGCGCCCGTGCGCAGCACGGCAAGACCGTCGTCCCACTCCAGGTTATTGCGCGTCAGGATAGAATCGGGCTCACCCATGGCCGAGGGATCGGTGCCGTCCCAGGAGAGGGTGATGCGCCCCAGGCGCGGCGGGGTGAAGCCGGCCGCCACGGCCTGGCCGTTTACGATCTCGAACTCCCGGCCATAATCGCCGGAAGAGAGCCGGACCCGGATCCACCAGTTCCGCTGGCCGCTCACCTCCACCTCCGCCATGTCGGCGGGGCAGGTGAAGGTCACCTCGCCGGTGGCCAGGAGGCCGCCGGTGCTGTCGGTCACGTCGCTGATGGCACACCAGCCGGTCCCGTTCCAGTACTCCCATGACAGGCCCGGCCCCAGCGCGGCAGCACGGCCTGACCGGTAGCTGACCGCTCCGGTCTTGTCGTAATAGGCCTTGGCCGTGGCTTCGCGGATATTCCTGGCCCGGAGCAGGTAGGAGGAAGCCGGGCGAGCGCTGCCGGGAGCCCGGATTATCCCGGCAACCTGGGCGTCGGACCGGGACAGGAGTTCACCGGCCGTGGCAATGCCCGCTCCCCTGAGCCGGGCCGAGAAGACGGCGCCGATCCCCTGGACCCGCTCGATGGGCACGTCAAGGTCCGTGGCGCAGGTAATGCGGAGGGTAATCCTGGCCCCCCTCTTGGAGAAGACCTCCCGGCTTGCCAGGTGGAAGGCGGCCAGTGGCATGGGCTTGTCGCCGAAAGGGAGGAGGTTCCGGATGAAATCGCCACCGGCAGTCACGGTGAGGTCCTGGGGAACATCGCCGGCAAAAGCCACGTCAGGGTGAATCACCGCGGTGGGAAGCGACCTGGTGCCGACCCCCACCACGGTGCGGAGCACGGCGTCCTTGACCCGCGCCAGGGCAGTCGTGCCGTCGGCACCTACCTTCGGCACCCCCTTGAGCCAAATGCCGTCGATGCCGTTCACCACGCACCGGCCCAGTTCCGGCCGACCTGCCCCGGTGGAGAGAATGAGCGTGCCGCCGGCACCATCGAATCTCGCCCCGAACAGCGTCTCCCGGCCGTCGGCATCGGTGTAGCTCCAGGCAACCTGGTCGGCCAGCGCCCGCGGCACGCCGGACAGGTGGATCTCCACGCCGCTCCGCACGGTGAAGAGCCCGGTCTGCCGCAGATAGAGGGCATGCTCCTGGAGGTTCTCGGTGCCGTGGAAGATCGTAAAGGAGCTTCCCGCGGTCCACGCCTCCGTGTGGCCGAAGACCTTCTCCCTCCCGCCCGCCGTATCGGGGATGGTGCTGTAGAGGGCCGTGATCCTGCTCGGGACGGCCAGCACGTTCTCGTCGGTTTCGAAGAGGAGTTCCGGGTGGTCCGTAGTCTTTTCCGCCATGACCTGGGTGCCGGACGCGACGAGGGCGCTTCGGTCCGCATCCTTGGCCAGGGTGAAGACCACCACGGTTTCGGCCGGCCGGGGCGGCAGGAGCCGCAACCCCAGCACTTCCAGAAACGCGGCCAGATGGCGCTCGGGCACACGGTTGAGCCGCTGGAGCACCTCCACCACCATGTCGCCGAAGACGCCGGTCAGGGCACTTCCCGCATCGCCGTCGACACCGCCGCTCCACTCGGGCACATAGAATGGCGCGGTGGCGCGAATCTTCTCGACCACATCCGCGGCCGTACGGCCGTCTATCAAGGGGAGATCGGCATTCATGGCAGTTCGCACCTCGATGTCACGCGCTTTCCTTCAGATAGAACGGGTACACCAGGTTGAACCGGGTGTTGGTGCTCCGCACCCGGTATTCGATATCGATCAGGAGTCTTCCCTCGGCCGCCTCCCGGGGTGAGGCGGTCACGGACAACAGCTCGATCCGGGGTTCCCACAGGATAAGGGCCTCCTTCACCTCGTTCTCGATCAGTCCCAGGGTGGTGGTGTTGATCACCGAGAAGACGCGGTCGTGGATGCCGCAGCCGAAATCGGGGCGCATGACCCGCTCTCCCCGGGCAGTGCCGAGAATGATGCGAATCGACTCGGCGATGTCCTCTTCGGCCGAAGAGAGGACCATGGCGCCATCCGCCCCCGCCGCCACCGGAAACTTCCATCCCGTGCCCAGGAATTCTCTGGCCTTGGTCACTGCGCCCTCCCTATCCGATCATCACCGTGGGACACCCCAGGGTAATGCTGTTGGGCGGCCCCGACTCCACGATGGAATCCCCCTGCCGGGCCGCCGGCAGGCCGCCGATCAAAACCGTGGCGCTCCCCGCCGCCACTGTCCCCCCCACGTGGGGCGACGGCCCCGGATTCATGAGCGGGCAGGCGTGAAAATCGCTCCCCGCCCGCCAGGCCGGCATGCCGCCGATGAGCACCGTGGCGCAGCCGGGCCCCGGCCCCAGGGGAGTGCCGTGGGATGTCATATCTCCTGTCCGTGCCGCCATCGGCATGAAAATCTCCTTCAAACTGATTTTCCAACAAACAGCCGCCTCTTGTTCCAGGGAGGCGGCGGGGCTCCCGCGGAGGAAAAATCCCGCAGAAAACCACCACATCCTCTTACGCAGGGAAAGCACTGGCACCCGCGATGACGGCTCCATGACCACCGCCGGTGACGCTTGGATTTTTCCGGAGCGGGAGCCCCGCCGCCTCCCGCCCCATCTCCCCCGACACCGCGAAGGATTTCAGTTGATCTTCACCATCGACCCCTGGATGGTCATGACGGCCCCGGCCTTGAGGGTCATGTTGGCGTCCGACTGGATCTCCACCATCTGCCCCTTGATCGTGAGCTTCATGGAGCTCTCGATACCGATGCTGTTCTGGGCCGAATCGATCACCAGCTTGTTGGAACCGCTCTTGTCCTTGATCTCGATCTTCTCGCCGCCGCCCGCATCGTCCAGGGTGATGGCGTGGCCCGCCTTGGTCCTGATCACCACCTTTTCCGCCCCGGACGTGTCGTCGAAGACCAGTTCGTGGCCGCTGCGGGAGGTGATCTTGCGGATATTGTTGTTGCCGTCGCCGTTGTCCCCCGGCGGGGTATCGGTGCCGTTCCAGAGGCTGCCGAGCACGTAGGGATGCTGCACGTCGCCGTGGTCGAAGGCCACGAGCACCTCGTCCCCCACCTCGGGGAGAAACCAGAGGCCGCGCCCCTTGCCGGCCATGGGGGTTACCACCCGGGCCCAGGTGCTCTCGTCCGCATCGTCCTTCCAGGGAAACCGCACCTTGACCCGCCCCATCCCCTCCGGATCCTGGTTGTCGGCGACGACACCCACCGCTACGCCCGGTGATTTCCCCTTCTGGTCGTCCTTGCCTTCCGCGTCGAGCAGATCATAGAGACCCAAGGGCGTTCCTCCTCACTTCGAAAGTGGTCCGGTAGCCCGAGTCCCCCAGGCTGTGCCGCGCCCCCTTCACGTAGTACCTGCCGCTGAACCGCGTGCCGATCCCCTGGATGGCCACGGTAATCCCCGGCCTGAGCTCCGGCATCCCGATGGTCTCCCCCGTGCCGGTGATGAAGCCGTCATTGAGGCGGTTGAGCTCGGCGCGGGCCAGGGCGTCGGCCTCTTCCCGGGAAAACACGGGCCGGTCCTCGATGCTGCGGACCACCGGCTCTCCCCCGGACCCTGCCTGCTCGGCACCGCTCACGCCACCGGCAAGCCCCTTCAGATCGGCAACCGTAGCCTTCCCCTCGATCCGCTCCTTGGTGGCCGGATTCCACCCCCTGACCCGCACCTCACTCACTTGGGCGGAGGTGGACAGGCGTGGGGTGAAGCTGACGAGGTTGCGGCCCCACTGGAAGGTGAGCAGTTCCGTTTCCTCGTCCGCCGGGGTACGGAACATGAGGGCCTTGCCCCGGACAAACACCTCGAAGCCCAAGTCCCGCGCCAGGCGCCGCAGAAACTCCAGGTCCACCTCGTCCTCCCCCTGCCGGATGCTCGGATGGACCGTAGCGGTTGCCTCCACCCCCGAGGCGTCGAGGCCGTTCAACCGGGCGATCTCGGAGGCGGCGTCACTGGCCCGGGCATTGGTCCGGGAGAAGTGGCTCTTGACCTTCTGGAGACCGTGGGAATGGTCATACCCCTGCACCATGAGCGAGGGGACGCCCGAATTCTGGAACGCCGGGGTCAGGGTATGGAGTCTCCCCTCGAAGAGGGGTTTTGGAGCCGGCACCGCCCGCCCCGTATAGCCGAGGAAGACCTTCACCTCCGCACCGGGCACCAGCTTCGGGTTATCGAGCCAGGCAAAGGTCTGGCTGCGGGGGTCGAGGGTCTCGTTGAAGGCCAGCGACACCATGGCCGGAGCATCGAGGGTCTCGTCCACCTCCACGCTCACGATCCCGTCCTGGGGGATCGTCTCGCCGTCGATCTCAACCCGGAAGCGGGGCGCATAGTAATCGAGACTGATCGTTTCATCGGCCATGGCTCACTCGATGGGGGGAATGACCAGGTCGGTGCCGGCCTTCACCCGCCGCGGATTGACGATGCCGCTCTCCCGGGCGATGAACCGCCACTGGGCCGGGTCCCCGTATTCCCGGGCAGCCAGAAGCCAGAGACTGTCACCCTCCCCCATGGTTCTTACTTTGGTCCGGTCCGGCGACTGGAGCGGCTTTTCCCGGTTGAGGCCGGTCCGGAACTCCTTCAGCGCCACCCCCACCGTGGCCCGCACGGGGGTCCCGTCGGCCAGAAACATGGTGAACCGCTGGGTGGCCCGCTCCAGCACGCCGGTGAAGCTCTCGCCGCCTCCCCAGACGAAGCGGCAGACGGGCGGGGCATGGGTCTCGGGATCGATGTCCAGGAACGAGGTGATCCGCTTGGTGTGAACCCGCACATCCTGCCCCGTCTCAGAGGTATCGAGAAAGAGATCCATGGTCAGGGTACGGGCAGTTCCCCGGCTGAACTGGAGCAACGGCGCCTCCAGCCCGGGGATGGCGATTTCCGCGTACTGGTTCCCCTTTTCCACCGCGTACTCGGTGGGATTGAACAGGACCGCCACCTCCTCGCCGGTGTCGGCGTTCACGAGCTTTGCCTTCTCAAGGGCCATGCCCCGCACCTCCCCTCATCGTCCCCGCCGTTCCCGTTCGGTGACGAGTCTCCGTTCGATCACCCGGCAGACCTCGTCGGCCAGCCGATTCACATCCACTGCGGCAGCCGGTGCCCGCGCCACCCGCCCCGTCTCCGCCGCCACCGGCCCGGCAAAGGGCACAGCGTTAGCCGGCACGGCTGCCGGAGGGCGGGAGACAAGGGCCGACCGGCTCACGGGGCCGGCCATCGCGTGGGTCAGGACAAGTTCTTTCTCCAAAGCGTCGGCGGGCACCGGAGACACCATCCCCCGCCGGCGCTGATCCATGGCAGCTGAACCGGCAACCGTCCCCCTCTCCGGCAGGGAGGCCGTACCGACTCTTGCCGGCCCCCCTGCGGAGCCGCTGCGCTTTCCCATGGCAGCAAGGCCACCGAGGGGCCGGACCGTGCCAATCAGCCGGGTCCGTGGCGCCGACAACCGCTGCCCGGCGGAGAAAGACCGCCCCGACACGACTGCCGGATGATCCCCACTGGCGTGGCTCTTTTCACCCAGGGGCTGAGTTGCGGCTACTCCGGCGGGTGTACGCCGCATCATGCGGACGGCCCGGTGCGGGAAAACGTTCCCCCCTACGGACTGTTCACGACGGTGAGCCGGCAGAATCCTGCCCCAGCCGGACGTCGACATGGTAACCATCCCCACTATCGCCGCCCGTGAGAATGAATCCCTATCTTGCCGGTGGTTCCGGCCATCTTCCCGCCGTCCCGGCCCCAGATCCCGTACCCTCACGTCTTCAAACCTGCCGAGGATGGTGCGTAGTATCTCCCCGTCCAGGCAACGGGGCAGACCGCCGGCAGAATGGACAAAGCGGGCTGCCGTATCACTCCCCCTGCCGGCGGCCGATGCACCCGGCCCCTGTTCAACCGGACCCGCTGGCGCCATCGCTGTTCCGCCGTGTCGCAACACACTGGAAACCGGCAGCTCTCCTGTGGGTCGTCCCATGACCAGAGAACCATTCGTCTGCCAGAAGAACCGGAGCGACAGGCTCAGGTCAAGGCGCCCGGTCCGCCCCGGATGCACCAGCGGCACCGGCGTAAGCGTCATGGGCCCCCGCAGGTAACGGCCCATCAGCCGCTCGGGTGTAAGCAGCGAAACCGTACCGGGGCAACCGCGACGGCCGGCCGCTCTCCGCCAGCTGCATCTTTCCGTGATCCGCTCGGCAAGGGTCATGGGTTACTCCACCTTCAGCCCGTTGTGCACCAGCTCCACCTTCTCAATGGCCGTGGCATTGCCGTCGGCCTTCAGTTCCGGCCCTTCCCACTTGACCGGATAGGCCCCGGAGAACTCCATGCGCCAGGCGGGATTTCCCTCCCTGTCCATAAGAATCACCGCACCATTCCGGCGGGACACCGTACCGGCGATCACGTCCCGGTACCATTCCCAGAGGACCCGGCAGTCGGTGATCCCCCGCCTGAGCACCAGGTTGGGGTAACGGGTGATCTTCCGCAGTTTGTGCGGATGCTCATTGACCCCACCTTCCCGGTACTCCTCCACCTCGGTTTCGGCCTGAAGTCCGGAGACCTCGGCGAAACCGCCCACCACCAGCCCTTCCAGTTCCACCAGAAAGCGAAAGGCGCCGTAGGGATCTTTTCTGTTGTCGAGCGCCATGGGCATATCCTTCCCCGCGCCGCGGGCCGGCCGGCGACTCCGGGACCCGCGTCGTTCCGCTACAGATCAGCGATGCTCGTGGCATCGGCGTTGGCGGACCGGTTGATCCGCGATATTTCCTCGCACCACCGGCGCCGGTCCCGATGCTCCATCCCCATGATCTCGTCATGGGGCCAGTGCAGGTAATAGGCGATGAAGGCTACCTCCTCGTAGATGCGATCGAGGGGGTAGCCCGTTATTCCCCCGGGGCGAGCTCCATGGTGAAGGCGTGCTCGCAGCGTGGGCAGACGGCCTTCACCTGGGCCGCGCCGCCGTCGTTGATCTGCCGGTAGAACTCCTGCAGGTACGACAGGTCGGAAACAAAGAGCCCTTCCACGATGCGGGGATTCACCTCCGGCAGGCTCCCCAGCTTGACCATGACCCGGGAGAGCAGGATCACGGTCAGGTAGGCCGGGTTCTGCTGGACCCGGGGGTCCTTCAGGGGGAGGACCTCGTCGGCCGCGGTGGCGAGCCTCATGATCCCCTGACGGTGAAGGTTCCCCTCGCCGTCCACGTACCCCTTGGGAAGGGTAAATTCAAATTCGGTCTGAAACGCCATGGTCATCCACCTTTCTCATTGATCAGCTCACGCGCTTCATTCCCTCGTGGACGATCTCCACGCTCTCGATGGCCACGTCGTTCCCCTTGGCATTGAGGTCCGCCGGATCGTACTTGTTCGGCCAGGCGTTCTCGAACTCCC
This sequence comes from Geobacter sulfurreducens PCA, assembly GCF_000007985.2. NCBI lineage: Bacteria > Pseudomonadati > Thermodesulfobacteriota > Desulfuromonadia > Geobacterales > Geobacteraceae > Geobacter > Geobacter sulfurreducens. The sequence continues at coordinate 1,054,685 of NC_002939.5, read as the reverse complement.
ACCGTGCCGCAGGATTTCCCTCCTCGTCCATGAGGATCACGGCCATGTTCTTGCGTGCGTCCTTCATCTTTCCCTGCATGACGAGCTTGCGCCAGTTGAAGAACTCCAGCGAATCGGTAGTGCCCCATTTCAGGGTCACGTTGCCGAACTTGTTGAGTCCCGAGAGCTTGCGCAGGCGCGGCTCCTCGCTCCCCTCCCGGTACTCCACCACGTCGGTGGAGGTATCGGGCACGGTCACCTCGCTGAATCCGGCCTGAACGATGCCGTCGATCTCCACGAGAAATCTGAAATTGCGGTATGGATCTTTTCTGCCGGCCATATGGTCATCCCCCTTGAGATAGTCTTAGTTCGGCGGCGCCCTACCCCTTGGCCCCGGCGGTCCACTGGGCGATGCGGAAAATCACGAATTCCGCTGGCTTAACCGGAGCCACGCCGATCACGCAGATCAGCCGGCCGTTGTCGATGTCGTCCTGGGTCATGGTGGTCCGGTCGCACTTGACGAAAAACGCCTCTTCCGGGGTGGCTCCGGCCAGGGCGCCGGTGCGCCATACGCCGGTCAGGAACTGGACGATGGTCTGCCTGACCCGGGCCCAGAGCGGGATGTCATTGGGCTCGAACACCACCCATTGGGTCCCCTCGTCGATGGACTCCTCCAGGAAGATGAAGAGTCGCCGGACGTTCACGTACTTCCAGAGCGGGTCGCTGGAGAGGGTGCGGGCGCCCCAGACGCGGATCCCCCTGCCGGGGAAGGCACGGATAACGTTGACCCCGCGGGGGTTCAGCACGTCCTGCTCCCCCTTGGTGATGGGGAACTCCAGATCCACGGCGCCGTTCACCTTCTCGTTGGCCGGGGCCTTGTGCACACCCCGCTCAGTGTCGCTGCGGGCGTAGATCCCCGCCACGTGGCCTCCGGGCGGCACCAGGCGCTGCACCCCTGCCTCGGGGTCGATGACCTTGAGCCACGGATAGTAGAATGCGCCATACTTGGATTCGTTGGTGTCGCGGGGCGAGAGGTTCGAGACGGTAGAGCCCTGGGCCGCGTCAATGATGGCGAACCGGTCCTTGAGGTTCTCGCAGTGGGTGATGAGGGAACCGGGCAGCCCAGCCACCCCTTGGGCGTTGGGCGCATACACGAGGGAGATGTCGTCGATCTCCTTGAATCCGGTAAGTCCCTTGCGGTTGCCGGGGGAATCCGTATCGCCCCGCTCGTAGTCGGAGAGGATGAGCGACGGGGTGATCCGGTAGACCGACGTGGCGTCGGGCTGGGTCGTCCAGGCGGCGCTCACCGTGGCCACCCGCGTCGAGCCCACGTACCCGGAGATTGTCCGCTTCTGCCCCAGCCCGGTGCCGGCAAGGATCTCGACGGCCATGCCGTTGTAAGCATTGTTCACGGTCGAAGCGCCGGCGGCCAGGGTGATGGTGGAGGCGGCCCCGGCCTGGGCCGTACCCTGCTGGGCCAGCACGTCCCCCCCTCCGGCGAGCGAAGCAACTGACGAAACGTAGTAAACCGACGTGCTGTCGGGCTGGGTCGTCCAAGCGGCGCTCACCGTGGCCACCCGCGTCGAGCCCACGTAGTCGGAGATGGTGCGGACCTGCCCCTTGCCGGTCTTGTCGACGATCCAGACCTGCATGCCGTTGTAGGCGTCATCCGTGGCCGAGGCGGTGCTGGCCAGGGTGATGGTGGAAGCGGCACCGGACTGGGCCGTACCCATATGCCCTGCCTTGGCGTCGGGGGCGCCCCCCGTGTCGCCGGCCAGCCTGCCGAGCCGGACCAGGCTGGAAACCGCGTTCACCCGCTTGTCGTAGTAGTCGGGAGACGCCTCGTCCACCGACAGGTTGTCGTAGATCTCCACCGCCGTGGGGCGAGGGTTCGCCTTCTGGTCGAAGTCCGGGTCAAACAGGGCGGTGGGGGCTGATTTCCAGTAATAGACGCTCAGCCTGAACCCCGACAGGCTCCCGGGGCTCACCTTCACGGCCACCCTGTTGCCCCAGGCCCCTTCGCCGATGGCAGTGACGGTGAGGGCGTTGGCCGCGCCGGCCGTAAGTTTCACGGTGGCCGCCGTGGCGGCCGCATCCCCCGCCTTGACGACCCGCCCCACATAGCAGCGCTTCCCGCCGTTGTCAAAGAACCCCTGGACCGTGTAGGGAAGGTACTTGTCCGATCCCAGGTAGCTCCCGAAAACCCGCTGGTACTCCAGCCAGCTGGTGACCAGCCGCGGCACCGTGGGTCCCCGCTCCGTTTCCCCCAGGAAGCCCGCCGTGCTGGTGCTCACCCCCTCGATGGGCTTAGCGCCGATTTCGAACTCCTCAACGTACACTCCGGGCGACAGATATTCGGGCATCGCGTATTCCTCCTTTCAGTGTGTTCCCCTATGATCAATCAGCCTCTATTCGGCAGTTGAGCATTGCCGGATTCAGGATCAGAGCTGGTGCAGGCTGATCACTCCCACAGATTGGGTCGTACCCTCGGCGATCTCCAGATCCCGCTCGTCCGGCAGGTATCCCGCTACGCTCGTACTGAGCCTGATAACGAACAGCCGGGCGGATGCGTTCCTCTGGTAGACAACGAATTCCCCGGTGCCGGCCGTGGCGGTGGTGAAGGGCGCGGCAGCCGCCAGAAGGTGGACCGAGGTGCCCGCGGCATGGCCGAAACGGAGCGGCGCCGCCAGGGTGAACGGCTGCGAGGCGTTGGACGGCAGCGGCGCCGCGATCCGGACGATCTCCTGGCGGGAGGGGTCTCCATCCCTGACCAGCAGCATGTCGCCCGCGGCCAGTCCTCCCGACAGGTGCTCAAGGCGGATGGTCGGCTGGCCCGCCTGGGCGCCACCCTGCCGCACCCGCCCCTTCACCGATGGCACCGGCATCCAGGGAACCGCCTCCACCCGGGCATCCGGCACGTCCTGCCCCGCTTCGTTCCTCACCACGCCACGGACCAGCGTGGTTCCGGGTGGAAACGGGTAGGCAGCGGACGGCTTAAGCAGCAGCTCCACCACCGGCAGGCCGGGATCCAGCAGCGCGGTGTCGATCTCCTTCTCCTCCGCCAGGTAGAGCTCTGACCGGGCACTCACCCGGTACGTTCCCGGCGGCAGATCCATGAAGAGGTGCCACCCGCCGGGGTTGCGAATGCCCTGGGTCCCGCCTCCCGTGAGCGTCACCGCTACCCCGGCCGGAGGCTCCCGCTCCGGCGCGAAGTCATCCACCAGCCGCATCGCGAAGGAAAGGCGGCTCACGGACCGGTCGGGCGGCTGGAGCATCACTGCCTCGGTCATAACCCGGCCCCTTTCTGGTAGTACTCCAGGGTCCTCTCCACCACGGGTTTCCCGCCGGTGGACCGGGTGGAATCAATGGCCACCGGGGTCACCTGGTACCCTGCCGATGCCTTGAGGGCGTTGTTGGGCAGAGCAGTCCATATCTTGGACAGGTCGTCCAGGGCAAGGGGTTGGAGATTCACCCGGAACTGGGCCGTGGATCCGGCCAGACCGCCCTTCAGGACCGATCCCGTCAGCAGTGAGTTATCGTAGAGTACCCGCATGGCCCGCCCCAGGATCCGGTGCTCCTCCAAGGAGCGTTCGGTCCGGTCGGTGATGAGCCGTGAGCCGTGGGCCGTGAGCAGGTAGGAAAGGTCCAGGTGGAGCGGCGGGGCCCGGCGGATACCCGGCGAAGCCGGCGGGGCCGGGGCGTTCTTCAGGTGCGGATTCTCGCTCACGGCATAGAGGAAGAGGGTCAGGCGGATGTCCTGCCCTTCCAGCTCCGCCGGAGAGAGAAGCGCGATGGCGTCGGCGGACAGCAGGTCGCCCATGCTCTCCCGCAGCAGGCCGATCAGCGTGGCCCCGATATCGGCAATCACCGTGTAGTCGCTCATGGCTCCATCCCTGTCACGCCAGCATCTCCAGATAGTCTCCGAACTCCTCCCTGGTGCACGGTTTTCCCGTCTTGCGCAACTCCCTGCCCAGGGCGCGGACCAGGTGCGCCATGGCCAGGGGCCGCCCCTCCTCGGCCGCGAAAAAGACCGCGCCCAGGGCCACGTTCCTGATATCCCCCCCGGAGATTCTGAACCGGCGGGCCAGGAATCCCAGGTCCACATCGTCCCCCACGGGAAGTTCCGGCGGGAAGATGCGCTGCCAGATCATTTCCCGGTATTCCTCGTCGGGAAAGGGGAACTCCACCACGATCCGGATGCGGCGGGTGAAGGCCTCGTCCAGGTTCTGGCGGAGATTCGTGGCCAGAATGGAGATGCCGCTGTACTCCTCCATCCGCTGGAGCAGGTAGCCGATTTCAATATTCGCATAACGGTCGTGGGCGTCCTTCACCTCGGAACGCCTGCCGAACAGGGCGTCGGCCTCGTCGAAGAACAGGATGGCGCCGGCGGTCTCCGCCTCGGCGAAGATGCGCTCCAGGTTTTTCTCCGTCTCGCCGATGTACTTGCTCACCACCTGGGAGAGATCGATCCGGTAGAGCTCCAACCCCAGTTCGCGGGCAATCACCGCGGCGGCCATGGTCTTGCCCGTGCCGGGAGGCCCCGTAAAGAGAACCGTAAGCCCCTTGCCCGAGGAGAGCTTCCGGTCGAATCCCCACTGGCCGAAAACCAGGTGCCGGTAGCGGACCTGGGCGCAGATCTCCCGCAACTGGGCCATCTGGAGGGCCGGGAGGACGATGTCGTCCAGGGTGTGAACGGGCTCGAGCCGCCGCGCCAGTGTGCCCAAGCGGGTGTGGGATCGGGCGCGGCAGGCGGCATGAAGCAGATCGGCTTCGCTCCCCCCGCTCGCCTCGTCCCCTCCGTGCCAGACGGCCAAATCGCGGGCATCGGCCAGTGCCTGGCGGATCTGGCCGGGGGTGAAGCGGAACGTGCCGGCCAGGACATCTGCCGCGCCCATGCCGGCCGCAAGGGGGCTTCCGCTCAAGCCATCCTCCCACAGGCGTTTCCGCGTGCCTTCGTCCGGAAGGGGAAAATCCAGTTCAATGAACACGTCGGAGGGATGCCGGTCACGGGGGCGCCAGGGGCGGCCGGAACAGACAAACGTGACCCGGCAGAAGGTCCGGATAGCGTCCATGAGCGACGTGAGTTCCGAGGTATGGTCATTGTCCCCCGCCAGGAGCGCATCCATCCCCTCCAGACAGACGACGGCCGGCTGAAGAGCGGCCTCGCGGCCAAGCAGCCACGCCATTTCCCCGAAGGGAAGGCTTCCGGCCAGCATCCGCTCCACATCGGCCACCAGGAGCCACAGGCCGAGGTCGCGGCACAGGCTCTCGACCAGTTCCCGCTTCCCCGCTCCCCGGGGGCCACGGCAGAACAGCACCAGTCGGCTCTCCCCCGAAGCGTGCACCGCAAGGTGGGCACGGACCAGCTGCCGTGCCCGTTCCCGGTTACGATCTTCGACCGGCGATACCGTGCCGCCGGGGCCGGGCAGGACCAGGCGGACCGCTTCGGCCAGGTGCGGGTCCGGCTGGGCGTGCCCCAGCACGTAACCGGCAATCCGGCCATTGAGCATGAGTTGGCGCGAGGGGAAAGAAACAGGGCCGTCCGGGGTGGCTTGAATGAACTGTACGAGACGGTACTTGGTCAGCGGAGCCCGGGGATCGAAGACGGTGCGGGCAGCCACCCGCTCCCGGAAGGAGGTGCAGAGGAGGTCGAGGATCAGCCCGATGCTGGGCCGTCGGCGCGTTACGTCATCATGGAGATAGGCATAGAGCTTTTCGTACTTCGGGTCCAGTTCGGGGGCAAGGCAGATGAGGAGGCACTTCTCCTCAAAGGGAGATAGGTGAAACGTGCGGGAAAGATCGGCAAGGGGGAGGGCTGTCCCCATTCGGAGTGTGGCAGAGCGGCGGTCCGCAACTTCGGCCGCCAGCTCGGCCAGTTCGGCGCCACACTCAGGCGAAGCTCCGGGAGTTCCTCCGGCATCGCCCGAAAGCAGACCGTTGATCTCGTCGTCCGAGAGGACGAGCCCCCGCAACTGCCCGAAGGGATCGGCTCCGCCCCTGTTCCGGCCGTCGAGCCGGTAACGGATGAGGAGATCGAGCCACCGGAGTTCGTCCTGGATATACTCCGGACCGTCGGCATAGGCGCCGACGGCGGGCTTATTCCGGTGCAGCTGTGCCGTCCCTGGCATACCAGACCCCGTCATCGCTCAGACATGCATGTTCAGAGCAGTATCGATTGTAGCGTCCGGGAAACCGCTCCCCGGCGCCGGAACCGGCACCCGGGGCGTCCGTGCCCCGGGGTAACGATATCGGTTACTTAGTAAAGATACATAAAACATCGCTCACGCACAAGTCTCTTAACCATTTTTTTTAGGCAGGCCGGGTGGTTGCAACCGGTGGCAAAGCTTGCGCGTTTCATGCTACCCTGGCAACCGGAATCAAAGGAGGGATGCTGCGATGACGGTGGACATCAGGGACGCGGATATCAAGGTGGAGTACTATCGTGCTTCAGGACCCGGCGGGCAGCACCGTAATACCACCGATTCGGCGGTGCGCATCCGCCACCTTCCCACCGGAATCGTGGTCCAGGCCAGCGAAAGCCGCTCTCAGGCGCAGAATCGCGAGAAGGCCATGGAGCGTCTGCGGATTGCGCTGGAAAAGCGTGAACGTAAGGCGAAAAAGCGGATCGCCACCACGGTGCCCAGAGGCGCCAGGGAAAAGCGACTGACGGAGAAGAAGCTGGTAGGGATGAAAAAAAAGCTGCGCTCAACGGTTGAGTGACCGCCGAGCGCAGCGAAGCTGCCGTTGCCGCGGGACTGCCGATTATCTTCCCGTCACCACGACACGACGCCCAGCATCTTGCGTAAGACAACCAGCACGTCGTTCATATCTATCACGCCGTCCGGGGCGGGGCGGCCGTTTCCGTCAAGGGGGGCCACATCGCCGTGGATGAAGTCGGCCACGGTGGGAGCCGCGATGCCGGCCGCAATCCGCAGAGCGCGCAGCACATCGGGGATCTCCAGTGTCTCGTTGCCGGTCAGATCACCATCGGGCGGATCGGGCGAAAACTTCCAGAGCTCGACGCCGCTGCCTCCGTCAGTAGCGGCAAAGTAGAGTGTATTGCCCGCCACCACCGGATACGAGGGAGACGAACTCCCCTGGCCCGCCACGATGTTCGTGACCAGCACCGTCCCCTCGGCGGTTCCGTCGCTCTGCCAGAGTTCGAGGCCGTTCACTCCGTCGTCGGCCGCAAAATAGAGCATCCCGTTCATCACCTTGATCCAGGTGATGCCAGATATCCCATCCCCCGGAAAAATGTCCTTCACCATCACCGTTCCCTCGGGCGTCCCGTCGCTTTTCCAGAGCTCCTCGCCGTGCACTCCATCGTCGGCCACGAAAAACAGGGTACCGTTCACGCCGGTAAGCAAGCGCAGATTGGACGCCCCTTCCCCCGGCAGGATATCGGCCACCAGCACGGTGCCGTCGGTGGTCCCGTCGCTCTTCCAGAGCTCGAATCCGGCGTTTTCGTCGTGGGCGGCGAAGAAGAGAGTTCCATTTACGGGGGTCAGGTAGGCAGGGAGAAGCGAGTGATTGAAGGGAGAGGTGTCCTTTACGAACGTGGTCCCCTCGGCGGTACCGTCGCTCTTCCAGAGTCCGTAGCCACCTTCGTCACCGGCGGCACTAAAGTAGAGGACGTTGTTCATGACCGTGAGCGACAAGGGACTGGAGCCGATGCCGTCCGGATAGATATCCCTGACCATCCGGGTGCCGTCGGCGGTACCGTCGCTCTTCCAGAGCTCGGCGCCATGCGTACCGTCATCGGCCACGAAATAGACCGCTCCGTTCATGGCGGTAAAACTGTCGGGAAATGAGGAGAAATCGAAAACGGGATTGATATCCTTCACGAGGACCGTCCCTTCGGCGGTACCATCGCTCTTCCAGAGTTCATGACCATTGCCCGCGGTAAAACCGGGGAAATACACCGTAGTGCCGACGGCGGCCATGGAGAAGGGATAATTGGGGTTGCCGGGAAAGAATATCCCCTGGGGCCCGGGGTTGATGTCCTTGATCATCCTGGTGCCTTCGGCGGTGCCGTCGCTCTTCCAGAGTTCGATGCCATGGCTGGCCTCTCCATAGTTGTCCTCGGCCAGGAAGTAAAGGGTATCACCAACGACCATCAACCGGTCCAGATAGGCCCACCCTTCGGGATTGATCTCCTTGACGAGCACCGTACCATCAGCAGTACCGTCGCTCTTCCAGACATCAAAGTCAAGATCGGTATCGGCCGCGGCAAAGAATACCGTGGTCCCCATCACGGCCAGTTGGTAGGGAAGACTGCTGGCCGTCTCGGGTGCAATGTTCCGCACCAGCACCGTGCCCTCGGCCGTTCCGTCGCTCTTCCAGAGCTCCGTGCCGTTTACGCCGTCGTCGGCTGCGAAGTAGAGTGTACCGTTATGCACCATGAGCTCGGATGGCCACGACATGGCGTCCGGGATGATATCCCTGACCATGAGGGTGCCCTCGGCAGTGCCGTCGCTTTTCCATATCTCGATGCCGTGCTCTCCGTCGTCGGCGGCAAAGAGGAGCATGCCGTTCACCAGCCGGGGAGAGCTGTACATGGAACCGCCCATCCCGGGCTGGATGTCGGCAACCATCTCCGTCCCCCCCATGGTGCCGTCGGTGCGCCAGAGTTCATACCCGTTGACGCCGTCATCGGCCGCGAAGTAGACGTACCTGTCCATGCCCACTATGCCCCAGGGCATTGAGTCTTCGCCGTCCGGATTGATATCCTTCACCAGCGTCGTCCCCTCGGGGGTGCCGTCGCTCTGCCAGAGTTCGTACCCGGTGTAGCCGTCATTGGCCGTAAAATAGAGCAGGCCATTGATGCCCACCGGCTCGAAGGGGTAGGAACTCTCTTCGCCGGGGGCTATATCGGCGACCAGATACGTCCCTTCGGCGGTGCCGTCGCTCCTCCAGAGCTCATGGCCATTTTCACCGTCATCGGCGGTAAAGTAGAGGATGCCGCCGGACACCGCCATCTCGCCCGGATCGGACCCGCCGAAGGGGTTGATATCCTTGACCATCACCGTGCCTTCCGGCGTCCCGTCGCTCTTCCAGAGCTCCCGGCCATGGAGACCGTCGTCGGCTGCGAAGAAGAGCGTACCGTTGACCGCCCTCAGCCACTGGGGCGTCGAACTCGCCTCCGCAGCGATATCGGCCACGAGAACGGTTCCCTCGGCGGTGCCGTCGCTCTTCCAGAGTTCCTTGCCATAGACGGGATGATCGGCGGAAAAGAAAAGCGTGTTCCCTGCCACTGTCAACTCCAGGGGGTTGGATGATTCGCCCCCCTGGTAGATATCCTTAACAATGACCGTCCCAGCAGCCGTGCCGTCGCTTTTCCAGAGTTCCACGCCGCGGAAGCTGTCCATGGCGGAAAAATAGGTGATCCCGTTCATGACGGAGAAATTCTGAGGCGTGCCCGGCCCGGGCCCGGCATTGATATCTTTGACGAGCACCGTCCCTTCCGCGGAACCGTCGCTCTTCCAGAGTTCCGGGCCGTTGGCGCCGTCGCCGGCACTGAAGAAGAGGATGCCGCCATTGGCCGTCATGCCGGAGGGGCTGGACGAGACGGGTACCGATGCGGTGTTGATATCCTTGACCATGACCGGAAGGGCCGGCCCGGCTTCGGCCCGGGCCGCCAGACCGGCCAGCAGAACCAGCACGGCAAGCAAGCGGATGGCGCATGCGGCCGGTCGCGTGTCTGAGCGATATCGTTTGCTGTTCATTCTTACCCCCGAGGCTGGTAGCCCCCTTCATGGTGCAGCGCCCGTGTCGCGCCATTATCGAGCTTATCGGCGAATCAGGCGGAAAATTTAACGGAAATCCGGCAGGATCGGCCCGAATCAGAGCAGAGGCCACTCTGTGGGGAGGGGATTGCACCTACGGGTCCGGCAACAAAAAACGGGACGTACTCAGCTGAGTACGTCCCGTTTCGGCAACACCATCTCCATTTCGGCCAACGGCCTAGTGCTTCGCGGTGGCCACCTTGCGCATGGCATCCCAGCCCTTGAGCAGTTCAAGGGCCCGAAGAAGCTGATAATCCTTGTCAACCTCGTGTTCGGGAGTCGCCGGCGCCGCCGGGAGCTTTTTCACGTCCTGCTCGGGGGTCTTTTCCCCCTCGCCCGATTCCGCCCCGGACAGATGGTTGTCCAAATCCTTTTCGAGGAATCCGGCCCTGCCCTTGTCCGGCAGTTCCTTGAACCCGGCCCGTTCTACGACGATGTCGGGCTCGATGCCCCGTGCCTGGATCGAACGTCCCTTGGGGGTGTAGTAACGGGCCGTGGTCAGCTTGAGACCGGCGCCATCCTTGAGGGGGACCACCGTCTGAACCGATCCCTTGCCGAAGCTGGTGGTTCCCATGATGACGGCGCGGCCGTGGTCCTGGAGGGCACCGGCCACGATCTCCGAGGCGCTGGCGCTGCCGCCGTTGATAAGGACGACAAGGGGGTAGCGCGGCTCTTTCTCGCCGATGGTGGCGCTGTAGCTTCGCTTGGCAAAGTGCTCGCGCCCTTCGGTATAGACGATGAGGCCGTTGTCGAGGCGTTCACCCACGAAGCGCCCCGCCACCGCCACTGCGGCATCCAGAAGGCCGCCGGGATTATTCCGCAGATCGAGCACGAGCCCCTTGAGGGACCCGCCGTTATCTGACCGAAGCTTGGCAAGAGCAGCGGCAAAGTCATCCCCTGTCCGCTCTTGGAACTGGCTTATCCTGACATAGCCGTAACCCGGCTCCAGAGTCCGGGATTTGAGGCTCCTGGTCTTGATGATGTCCCGCACCAGGGGGAACACGAGAGGTTTTCCGTTCCCGTTCCGCAGAATCGAGAGGGAGACCTGGGTCCCCTTCTCGCCCCTCATCTGCTTGACCGCCTGGGTGATGGTGAGACCGCGGGTGGGAGTATCGTCGATCTTCCAGATGTGGTCGCCCGACTGGATTCCGGCCCGCCAGGCGGGAGTATCCTCGATGGGGGCAACTACGGTCAGTTTGCCGTCACGCATGGAGATCTCGATGCCGAGGCCGCCGAAGGACCCCGATATCTCCGTCTTCATTTCGGTGAAGGGTTCCGGCGGAAGATACGAGCTGTGGGGGTCCAGCGAGGCGAGCATGCCGTTGATGGCCCCTTCCAGCAGCTTTTTCCCGCTCACCTCTTCCACGTAACTGCTCCGCACGATCGAGACGACCTCGCGGAACAGTCTCAGGTGCTCGGCACCGACCTGGTCGGCAGCAGGGTTATAGTAGCGCCATCCGGCGGCCACGCCGATGGTGAGGCAGAGTATGGCAACCACCAGGCCGAGGGTTATCCTCGTTCTCGTTTGCATGGGAACAACCTCCGGGGCTCCGTCAAAGGGAGCGTCTCCGGATACTTTAGTTGTCGCGGAGCGTGTTTGTCAATGTTCGCGGCAAAGGGGCGAGAGGAAACATCCCGGAACATCCGAAGAACCGCTTTGCCCTCCCCCGCGGAAAGCCGGAAGAGGGCAAAGGTTAGCGAACCGCCAGATTGCTGGCCGTGAGCGTCCCGACCCCGACGGTCACCGTCCCCCTCAGGACCGAGTACCCGGCAACGCTGCCGAAGCCTTCGGCGTATCCGCCGTAGAATACGATGGATTTTCCGCCGGAGATGGCCAGGCTCTCCGGGAACTCCATGGCCCTGGCCTTGATGGCGGCAGCAGAGCCATTGGCAATGGCTGCCATGGCTGCCGTCAGGGTCGTGTGGAGCGTCGTGGCGGTGCCGATGGTGAGTTCTACCGTTAGTGCGGGGTCGAACGCGGCGCCGACGTTCCGGTCGGCGGTCATGGTCGGAGTACAGGCGCCGGTGCCGGTGCAGTCGCCCGACCAGCCCGCGAAGACCGAACCCGTGGACGGCGTGGCAATGAGCTCCACCTGGCTTCCCGTATCGAAGGCTCCGTTGCAGCTGCCGGCCGAGCAGGCGATTCCGGCCGGAACACTGGTGACGGTCCCCTGTCCGGCGCCGGAAACCGTCACGTTCAGATTGCGGGTGCTCGGCACAAAGGTAGCCGTCACGGCCGCAGCGCCCCCCAGGGTGACCACGCAGGGGCCGGTGCCGGTGCAGGCTCCCGACCAGCTGGAAAAAACGTAATCCGCAGCGGGCGTTGCCGTCAGCGTCACCGGGAGGCCGTCATAGAACAACGCGCTGCAGGTGGTCGCCGGGCAGGAAATCCCCGCAGGAGAGCTTGCTACCGTACCACTGCCGTTGACGGTCACGGCGAGCTGATGCTGTGCGCGGGGGATGCCGGTCAGTGCCACATCATCCACTTTCCAGTACCAGGCGTAGTTGGCACCGTAGTAGTGAAAGCGGATCATGATGTTTGGCTTGCCGGCCGCAAGGGAGGTGAGGTCCAGTTCTTCCGTGGCGGGACCATAGTTGCCTCCGCTCCTGCTCCAGAGAGGCTGCCAGGGTCCGGCGCCGCCGTTCGTGCTCAACTCCACGGCAGCAGTCTCGCCGGCTTCATGTTCGAACAAGGTCTCGAACCTCAGCGTGACCGTTTCATATCCGCTCAGATCCAGGAGCGGGGTCCGAAGCTCCGTATCCATGTTGACGGCGCCGGCATAGTCGCTATCTGCAATGGCAAAACCGCCGGTCCCCCCGGTGTTGTTGCCCCTCTTTGCCGGATCGTCGAAGCGCCACAGGGCTCCGGTGCCGGCATTGTCCACCAGGCTCCAGCCGGCAGGCGGATCCTGGACCAGAGACTCAAAGCCGGCTGACAGAATGGTCGCCGTGCTGTCCACAGAGGCGGCGACAGCGGCTGGAACGGCCCGCGCGGGTTCCGGCAGCGCCACTGCCATCACCATCGCCACCGACAACAATACCTTGAAAACCTCCCAGCCGTTCATGATTTTCTCCCTTTTCGTACCTGCAGCGAACATGGAGCCTACTAATGTAGTTATATCGGCTTATCGGCATCAGGTCTAGAGTGGACGCCATAAAAAAAGGCGACGGTTTTACCGTCGCCTTTAACGTACGCTTTGGTGAGACTGCCTACGGAATCTTCTGCTCCACAGGCTTCTTCACCGGGCCGTTCATGCGGATCGCCGCGGCGAACTCCATCCAGAAGATGAGGTAGATGGAGATCATGAGCGAGAGGCCGATGTTCTGGTTTTCGACGCCGAGGGCCTTGGCCAGAACCGGCGAGGCGAAGCCGGCGCCCAGGGTGCCGGTGGAACGCTCCAGCAGGTAGAACGCACCCAGGGTCAGCGCCGTGCCGACCACCATGATGGAGATGCCGCGGCCGCGCTTGATCCAGTAGCGGGGCGAGAAGCCGAACATCCGCATGAAGATCACCACCCAGATGATCCAGACCGAGTAGTCAACCGCCGCGTCGGGGAGGGCAAGCTTGTTGTTGACCAGCGACACTTCCAGCACGGTCACGGCGCCGAGCAGGATGAACATCCAGGAGAACTTCTCATTGGCCTGGGTCTGCCACTGGCGGCTGTCAGGGGCTGCCACTTCGTGCATGGAGTGGCTGTGGGTCCCCAGGGCCGAGAAGAGAATGGCGAACCAGATGCCGGCGTTGTGGAACAGAAGCGAAGCGTGATTGCCCGCCACGTTGGCGATGCGCGCCATGGGGTCGGTGGCGAAGTCGGCGGTGATTCTCATCAGGAACAGGTTGACTACCACCGAGCAGGTGATGATCACCGCAATGGTGAAGATCTTGCGTGGCAACAGATAGGGGTCCACCCGGTCCGGGAAGCCTATGATGAAGGCGAACCAGATCAGGAACATGATGAGCGGAATCCCGAAGCAGATGCCGTAGACCGAATCGCCGGCGAAATCGCCCGCCTGGGCATAGATCTCCACGTTGTTGGTCGGGTCGGCATCGGTGTTGAGGGCCTTGACGATGTCCTTGGGCATCTTCACCACGTGGGGCAGCAGCCCCATGCCGTACCAGCCGTGATCACCCTGGGAGACGTCCACCACCCAGTACTGATCGCCCATCATCTCGTCGAGTCCCTGGAAGATCCTCATGCTGAAGGCGGCGCAGAGGGTCACCACCACGAGGAGCAGAATTGCGTTCTTGATACTCATTGGCATGGCGTGTTCCTCCTAATCCTTGTGGGTGGTCCAGAACATGGACACCGCGTTGGCCGCGAACAGGCCGTAGAGCCACATGGTGTTCCATGCGGGGCCGGTCCAGTGGCTGCCGTGACCGCCGCCGACCACGCCGGAGGCGACGATGATGCCGATCATGGCCGTACCCGCAACCATGGCGACCGCCCGAAGGATGGCACTGTTGCGCCAGGTGTGCCGCTCGAGCTCCTCGATCCTTGCCAGCAGTTCAAGCTCTTTTTCGCTCATCTCTCTTCTCCTTTACGAACGATATAACCGTTAACGCTGCAACGAATGTGAGGGCATAGAGAATGTACGGTCCGTGAAGATGCAGGCTCATGTTGTACAGCATGGTGTCTTCCTCCTTGTATGGTCAACACTTGACGGGTGTGAGGATGTCGTGGGGAAACCGCTCGGCCAGTTCCTGGTACTTCATGCACTCGCGGTACCGGCAGCTGCAGAACTTGATGATCATGTTGACGTCGTGGGGCGAGATATACCCGCATCCCACATCGCAGATGTCATCGCTCTTACCGTAGAAGGGGCAGACTATTCCGTCCTTCATGGATACCTCTATCTCTTAAACCGTGTCCGGTCCGATTGACGCGCATGGGATGAGAGTCGGATCATCTGGTCGTCACCATCCCCGACCCTGTCCCATGCAATGAAGGAGTAACTGTCTATCCCTAGAGCAACCTGTATACCAATTACGTGAATAGGCTTTTATTGTTTTTTTAATTGTGTATTTTCAGCATGTTAACCATGACAACGGGAACCATGGGGAGTATTTGGGAGGAACAGGCTAGAACGTCGTTTTTGCAGTCGTGCGAGGGTACCGGGAGCGCCGGAGAGGCTACGGGGACGGCACGGGTTTGCCTCATGCAGGGGGCTGGTCCGACAACCACCCATCATTTCAACATGTTACAACGAACAAGGTAAGGGATTGCAGGGCTGCAACGGTCGAGAGGGGAACTTTTGCAGAAATGCGAACCCGCTTCGACCGTGAGAGGAGGTGGAACGCCATGGGTAATCCGGCACAAGAGAGGACGGCCCCGAGAGGGGCCCCTGAAACCGTCAGGCGTAGTCTTCGCGGCGGATATTGTACTTCTTGAGCTTGCGGTAGATGGTGGCCATGTTCATCCCCGCATCGCGGGCCGCAGCCTCCACGTTGCCGCGATTCTTGCGCAGGAGCCCCTTCAGGTAGTCGACCTCGAACCGCGACAGGGCCTGGGAATAGTCGCTCTCATCCACATCGCCGGCCGTGTCCCCTTCTTCCCCGGGCACATGGTGAGATATCTCGATGAACTGCGAAAGCACGGCCAGCGAGAGATAATCACCGTTTTCCATGGCGGTGCAGGCTTCGATCACGTTCTTGAGCTGGCGGATATTCCCCGGCCAGGAGAACTCCATGACCGCCTCCAACGCGTCGGGGGCGAGCCCCTTGATGGCGGTGCCGAATTTCTTGTTCTGCAGCGTGATGAAGTGGGCCGCCAGCAGCGGGATGTCGGCCCGCCGCTCCCGCAGGGGGGGCAGGTGAAGATTCAGCACGTTGAGCCGGTAGTAAAGATCCTCGCGGAAGGCACCGCTCTTGACCGCCTCCTTCAGCTCGGCATTGGTGGCGGAGATGATCCGCACGTCGACCTTGGTGGGGGTGGTGTCGCCGATGCGCAGAAACTCCTGTTCCTGGAGAAAGCGGAGCAGCGTCTTCTGCACGTTCATGGGGAGGTTGCCCGCCTCGTCCAGAAAGAGCGTGCCGCCGTCGGCCGCCTCCAGGAGCCCCTGGCGGTTCTCCTTGGCGCCGGTAAAGGCCCCCTTGCGGTAGCCGAACAACTCGCTCTCCAGCAGCGATTCGGGCAGCGCCCCGCAGTTGATGGCCACGAACTTCTTTTCCTTGCGCAGCGAGTTGTAATGGATGGCCTGGGCGATGAGCTCCTTGCCGGTCCCGGACTCGCCGGTGATCAGGACCGACGTGTCGCGGATAGCGATCTTCTCAACCTTGTCCAGCACATCCTTGAGGCCGGTGGATGCGCCGATGATGTTGTCGAAGCGGAACTTGCCCACCAGCTCTTCCCGCAGTTCCCGGTTCTCTTCCAGAAGCTGGGTGTGCTTGAGGGCGTTCTTGACCCGGTAGAGGAGCTCCTCGGGCTCGAAGGGCTTGGTGACCATGTCGTAGGCCCCGCGCCGGAGCGCCTGGATCGAGGTCTCCACCGTGGCGTAGGCGGTGATCATGATGACCGGGACAAGGGGATCCTTGGCCTTGATCCGCTGGAGCACCTCAAGACCGTCCATGCCGGGCATCTTGATGTCGCTCACCACCAGATCCCAATCGCCGGCCTTGAACTCCTCCACCGCCTCGAAGGAGCGGGTATACCCCTTCACGGCATAGCCGCTGTCGGCGAGCACCGCCTCCATCATGCGGCAGAGCCCTTCTTCGTTATCGATAAGCATGATGCGCTTTTTATCTGACACGATCGGCACCTCTCAACTGATATTAACGCTACAGCTCTTCCGGCTCCAGGGGCAGGCGCACGGTAACGTCGGTGCCGCGCCCCACCTCGCTGTCGATGGCGATGCGGCCGTGGTGCATCTCCACGATCTGGCGCGTAATGGCGAGCCCCAGGCCGGTCCCCTTGGTCTTGGTGGTGAAGAACGGCTCGAATATCCGCTCCTGATCCTCGCGGGGGATGCCGCAGCCGGTGTCGCTGAACACGATGTTCACGTACTGCTCCTGGTCCAGGAACGTCCGGACGGTAAGGACGCCGCCGGCGGTCATGGCGGAGCCGGCATTGAGGATCAGGTTGATGGCCACCTGGCGGATCTGGTCGCCGTCGGCCATGACCGGCGGCAAGTCGGGCGCGAACTCCCGGACCACGGTCACGTGGTGCATGTCGGTGTGGTTGGCGGCAAACCCCACGATCTGACCCAGGAGGTCGTTGATGTCGGTGGGCTCCAGGGCGGGCTTGGGGGTCCGGGCGTAGGAGAGGAGATCCTGGACGATCTTCTTGCACCGCTTGCTCTCGCGCTTGATCTCGTGGATATATTTGTAGGTCGGGTCCTCTTCGGTGATCTTCGACTCCAGGTACGAGGCATAGCCGAGGATCACCCCCAGGGGGTTGTTGATCTCATGGGCAACGCCCGAAGAGAGGACGCCGAGCGATGCCATCTTCCCCTGCTGAGCCAGGCTCGCCTCCATCTCCTTGTTCTGGCGGATGATGGTGGTCATCCGGTTGAAGGCGCCGGCAAGCTCGCCCAGCTCATCGCCGGTGTCAACCTCCATCTGCTCGTCCAGACGCCCCTTCTTTACCTTCCTGATCACGTCGATCATGTAGTTGATGGGGTCGGTGAACACCTTGGCGGCGAGAAAAACCAGCCCCGTTGCCACGAGGCCGGTGAGGATGGTCAGCAGCGTCATGGTGGTGACGATGCGCCCCCGGATCTTGTTGGCCTCCCGGTAGAACTCGTCCTCATAGGACCCGACCGCCACGATCCATCCCCAAGGCTTGAAGTAGTCGTAGCGCACGAGCTTCATCCGCGGCGACGCGTCTCCCTTGTTGCGCCAGGGGTAGCGAATCCACCCGCGCTTCTTCTCCACCATCTCCTTGATGAACTTGTTGCCGCTGGAGTCGACCGCATTGAGGAAATTCTGCCCCTCGCCCGAGGGGTGGATGGTAAAGGTCCCCGTATCGTCCATGCAGAAGATGTAGCCGGTCTCCCCCACCTTCTTGCTGCGGATCTTCTCCTTCAGCTCGGCAAAGGAGCGGCGCTCGAAGGCCACGTCCTCATAGGTCTCCTCCAGATAGCCGCCCGACGCGATGATCCAGTCCCACTGGGGGAAGTACCGGTAAGCCACCACCTTTTTGCGGGGATACTTGTCTCCCAGCACCTCGTTGCGCCAGGGGTAGACGATATAGAGCACCTCCCCCGGCTTGGCCTTGAGCGCGTTCTCGCACATGATCCGGATAAAGGGGCGACCGTTCTCGTCCTTCTCGTCGTAGACGTTCTCCCCTTCCCGCGCCACGTGGACTTCCAGCAGCCCCTTGGTGGTCATGGCGTAGATATAGCCGGTCATGCCGACGCTGACCCGCTTGAGGGCCTTGCGGGCCTCCTCCTTGGCGGTGCGCAGGTCCACCTTGCCGGCCCGGTACTGGCGGTCCTGGGCCTCGACCAGGTTGTAGGAAAGATTGGTGAGGGTGGCCAGTTCCAGGTGCACGGTCCGCATCTTGTCCTGCTTGTAGACCTGGAACTGCTGGTAGTGGGAATTGAGGAGATCGATGGTGAAGCTGGCCATGTGCTCCAGGTCGTCCCGGGAGGTCTGGGTGATCCCCCGGTAGGCCTGCTTGGTGGAGATGTAGCCGATCACCCCGCCCACCACGAAAATGGGAATGATCACCAGCGGCATCACCAGTACCAGCATCTTCCAGCGGAGCTTTAGATTGGTCATGAAGCTGAAAAGATACCGGCGCATGGGGCCTCTTCCATCTGTGCGGAGTCACGGAGGATAGTATGTAAACACCAAAAAAAAATCCAGTTATTTTTGCATTTTTGCGAAAACATCTAGTTTTGACCCCGTGGAGACCGCGCTCCTTACGCAGCCTGCATCCATCAAGGTCATCGAAACGGCTCTGGTTACATAATCTCCTGAAACGAGGCTCACAACCGCGGAGTATAGGGGTTTTCCTGATTGAACGGGGATGGTAATTGATCTATGAAAGGGTGTTAGTGATGTGTGAGGGGGATTGATTCGAGAAGGCGGAGCCTTACAATGCCAATTTGGCCGACGAAAATGAGGCCCTAAGGCCTGAAAATACGTTCTTTGAGGGCTATTATTATGTAGTTCCAGGTTGTTAGCTTGGCCCGCCCCCCAGGGGCCATTGGATATGCATCACACTAACTGCTCAATAATGGGATACTGTGTAAGGCCCCCTCTGGGCATACGGATTAGCGTATGCTGGACTTTGGCGAAACCCATTCTCCAAAGGAGGCCTTACACATGAGATTTTACACTAAGACTCACAAGTACTACTGCGGAATTGATCTTCATGCCCGAAAAAAGTACGTCTGCATTCTCGACTCGGAAGGGACCGTGCTGGTTCATCGCGAAATCAACTGCAATCCTGAGAGCTTCCTTCGCCTCGTGGCACCCTACCGGGAGGACTTGGTTGTCGGCGTGGAATGCATGTTCGCATGGTATTGGCTGGCAGACCTTTGCCGTAATGAAAAGATCGAGTTTGTGCTCGGTCACGCCCTTTACATGAAGGCAGTCCACGGTGGCAAAGCAAAGAGCGACAAGATTGACGCCCACAAGATTGCTGTGCTGCTCCGCGGCGGCATGTTTCCCTTAGCCTACGTCTACCCGCCGGAAATGCGGGCAACACGGGACCTCCTGCGCCGCCGGAACTTTTTCGTCAGAAAACGTGCTGAGCTTATGGCACACATCCAGAACACGGTAACCCAATATAATCTGGCTCCTCTTGGCATTGATCTCGGAGTCGAAGAGAACCGCCATGAAGTAGCTCAGCTCTTCCACGATCCGGAAGTGAGGAAAATTATCGAAATTGACGTTGCCATGATCGACGCCTTTGACGATGTCATCAATGTCCTCGAACCGGACATAGAAAAAACGGCCCGGCAACACAACCTGCATGCCCTCAAACTTCTGCGCTCAATCAACGGCGTGGGAAAGGTGCTGGGCCTGGTAATGCTCTACGAGATCCATGACATAAATCGTTTCCCGACCGTGCAAGACTTCTCTTCCTACTGCAGGCTGGTGAAATGTGCCCACGAATCAGCGGGAAAGAAAAAGGGGGTCGGCGGTTCCAAGATAGGCAACGTCCATTTGAAATGGGCCTTCTCTGAGGCCGCTGTGTTCTTCGTGCGCCACAATCCCCAGGCAAAAATCCTGATGGAGAAACTGGTCAAGATTCATGGCAAAGGGAAAGCGATTTCGATCCTTGCCCACAAACTGGCACGAGCGATTTTCTACATGCTGAAAAACAATGTGCCGTTCGACCGGGAAAAGTTTTTGGCAACGGCGTAAAGCTGGAGGGGACAGAGGCAGCTTAGTGCACAACTGGAGCCACACGAGCAAGCATGACCACGACCGTGAAAGACAACGAGGTGCGGCTGAGAACACGTACCGGTCGATTTGATGATGCTCAGGGAGCAAGTTAACGAGATTGGAGCCCTGTCCCGCTCCTTACATAACTGAATCTATTCTTTTCAGCTTTTGAATGTTCTGCCCCTCGCCGGAAACCGGGATCAACTGTGCCTCGCACCAGCGATGAGCACGCTTCATGAATGGGACGGCCGAGGGAACGGGATAGTTTCTAAGCCGCGCAAGGAATGCCTTCGCAATCGCTGTAGCAGCAACAACCGCAGCGAATTGAGCTTTGATAAGAGTTTGGTGCAGGATTCTTTCCTGACCCAGTATTGGAAATCAAGTCAGAACGGATAAGATGTCGAGATAGATTCGTCAAAGAAAACGACTCAAAATCGGTTGGGCACCATTTTGCCTATTGACTGACTGGGGCCTTATAAGAGTTGGGCCTTGATACATAGAGGAGCATAGCCGTGCAGGTAACAGACAAGGCATATACGGAGCATCGAGTATTTATCGAACTTGAGCGATACGCGGAGTTCTATGAGCAATTGGCCATGTCTGTGTTTTTGTTCACAACGATGGGTACAAAGTCCATCTGCAACATTGACACCTACGTCTACTCCTCAATGCAGGGTACCGTTGAATCGATCAAGACTATTCTTCTCGCGGGGCGCATCAATGACGCATACGCGCTGCTTCGGAAGTATTACGATTCTGCGGTAATCAACGTCTATTCCAACCTGTACCTGCGGAACAACTTCAGCATCGAGAACTTTGTCGTCGAGAAAATACACAACTGGCTCCAGGGAAAGGAGAGCCTCCCAGAGTTCCGGGTGATGTCCCAATATGTTAGAACCTCAGAAGCGCTTAAGCCGATCAACGACCTGCTTTACGTCGATGACAGATACAAGCGCTTGCGCGCCAGATGCAATGACCATACACATTACAACTTCTACCGAAACGTAATGCTCAACGACAACGAGATTTACATCGAGAATCGTGGCTGGTGGCTTGATAGATTTGCTGAAGATGTGCGAGATATCTTCGTTCTTCATCTGGGCTACATCTTTTTCTTGAATGACCACTACATGATGTCCAGCGATTATATAGATGCGCTTGATTGCAGCATGCAACCTGAAGAGGATTCCCAATACTGGGTCGCTTCTTTCATCCAAGAAATCTTCAACGAGGTCGTCACTCCGGGACGCCCAGACATCACAGCCACTATCAAAGCAAATTCTGCGATGCAGCTATCATGAATAAGTTGAAAGAATAATGACGGAGACTGCGAGACGCTGGTAACTTATTTAACTTATTAACAAAAGCGATGCCCAACTAGCGCCACGACCGGCCTAGAAACCCGCCGGTCAGGCTTGTGGCGTTGTACGACGAAAAGGCAAAGCAAACCGAGGAGTATGTCGGTCTTGCTGGCGGAGTCACCCTGAGTTGCAGGAGTGTGGCGGCGCGGGCGGCGAAAACGAAGAGGAGTTTGCTGGTTTCATGTTCGGTATCTGAGAAGTTGGCGGGTGGAGTAAAAAGGAAGACTGGAAAAAGGCGAATTTAAGACATAAACTCCGCGAAGCCTGTAACCATCCAGTATTGGACCAACAAGAGGGGAGATTATTCATGGAATATCACTGCTGTCCCATAGTTTAACTGAATAAAGAGAGGCCCTGAGAGCTACTTGTGATATATTGAGTTCGCCAAAACACCAATATTAACAAGGAGATCAGAGCCGTGGCACATTGTAACACAGTCCTTAACCAAGTTGTCGGTTTTTTCAAGAGACATGAATTTGAATCCCTTGCCCGCAAGCATCACATCGGGCAGAAGTTTCGTTCTTTTAACCGTTGGTCGCAGTTCATGGCGATGATGGTTTGTCAACTTTCCGGCAGAAAAAGTCTGCGGGATATCGTGGAAAACCTCAAGGCCCAAGGCCACAAGCTCTATCATCTGGGCATGAAGACGGTTTCCCGTACCACCTTGGCCAGAGTGAACGATGAACAGCCGCATGAGTTGTACAAAGAGCTCTTTTACAAAATGCTGCATCGATGCAAGGCAGTTGCACCCAGTCATCGCTTCAAGATCGATGAAAAAGTCTATCTGCTGGATGCCACCACCATCAATCTCTGTCTGGAGGCGTTCCCTTGGGCCACCTACCGGCAGAAGAAGGGTGCCATAAAGATGCATGTCGGTCTTGATGCTGACGGCTATCTGCCTGAGTTCATCGATGTGACCGAAGGCAAGAAGCACGAGATGTCCTGGGCCAGGATGCTACAACTGCCTGCCGGTTCACTGGCCGTCTTTGACCGGGGCTTCACCGATTACGACTGGTGGCAGCAACTAACGACCAACGGCATCTTCTTCGTAACCCGGCTGAAAGAGAACGCCTTGGTGGAATACTTCAAGAAGCGTCCCGGCAGGAAAGCAACGGGCGTCATTCTTGACCAGGAGATTCGGCTCAAAGGGATGAAGGACAAACTGCGGCTTGTCCAGTTCATCGCCGATGACGGCAACGATTACCGCTTCGTGACCAATGCGCATCACCTGAAAGCAGCAATCGTGGCGGATCTCTACAAAGAGCGCTGGAAGATCGAACTGTTCTTCAAGTGGATCAAACAGAACCTGAAGATCAAGACCTTCCTCGGCACCTCGGAGAATGCCGTACTCACACAGATCTGGATTGCCCTGTGCGTGTATCTGGTACTGGCATACTTGACGTTTCTGTCAAAGATCGGATCGTCGATGCAGCAGATATTACGGTTATTACAGCTGAATTTGTTCGAGCGGCGAGACCTTGAAAGCCTATTCAAACCACCGAAAGTAGAGGCTTCGCCACAACTGGTGCTGCTTTAGAAACTATGGGACAGCAGTGATGGAATATATCGAGCTATTGAAAAATGATACGGTAGGTTACTATATTGCCGTTGTTGTCGCCGCAATCACAGCAATACTTCAACTCCTCAAAAAAACCAACGAATACTTCGAAAAATTCCATGTAACCAAAAAACTTGCCAGATATTCAGCACTCATTGAATGTTGTGACGAAAATACTCAGGAACATAAATTCATGACTAAACTGAAGTTGCTGGAAGCTTTTAAGATTGCAACAAATATCAACACCACACCAATTAAATCAAAATTTATTATGAGGCTTTATGATATTGGCATGTTTACTATTAAAGATCTGAAACAAGTTTATACATTTTTTGAAGTAAGTGATAACGAAAAGGCTATGTGCAAATTTTCTATATTCAACAAATTGGAAGTAATATGGTCAAGTGTAGTGGCGTTATTTATAAGTATTGTATTTATTGCGGTTTTTATAGCGATAACACCACATAATTTAAAACAGTTTTTTGGATATATTGCAATAATGTCATTATATTTATTGTGTATGTACGGAGTTGGTGAGCCCATAAGAAAGGCTATAACTTACCGAAAGTTCAAATTAATATTAAAACAAGAAGGGCTTTGGGAGGAGATGTCAAGCCAGCCCGCAAATCAACTGGAGAAAAGCGAGTTAGCTGAGTCGAATTAAGAGAGAGTCCAACTTGCAGCACGACCAGCTCGCCCGGAGAAACTGGGCTGGCTGGTCAGCCTTATGACGTTGGACGACAACAAACGAATGAAAAAATCAAACCTAATTCAAATCATTCTTTCAGCCGGAGAATTTTTCTTTGTTGCTGTATTCCTAGTCTCCGGCTGGCAATCTGATAGGGCACTTGATAAATCCGGAATTGGAGACCCCGAGAAATTTACTTACTGGAACGGATATGCCGGTCTCAGTGTGAAATGCTTCGCAGTTCTCTGGACAGTTGCCGTTGTGCTTTCGCTGCTATTCAGGAGAAGTAAAGACTTTGATTCTAAAAAGGCATATTGGAGATCATTGGTTCCTGATGTGCTATTGCCGCCACTGGTGCTGGTCCTTGGCTGGCTTGTGATCTTAATCTAACATAAGAAGAGAGAAGAACACGTCCAATCGGGTAGCCGGGGGTTTTACCCCCCCAGCCCCCACACCACCCGGCATGCGGGTCCGCACCGGGCGGTTCGACGAAGTTACCGGGCCGTGGCCGGGTAATGGATCTTCACCCACAGTTCTTTGACAGATACAAGTCCTTGATCCTTCAGCCACTGGTTGGTCATACCGTGCTGGGCGGCAAGCCTGCGGGACATGGCCCACGGACCGTTGCGGTTCAGCCCTGCTCTGATGGATGTGCCAAGCTGTACACCCAGTTTGAGCAGGTTCCGAATCTTGGTGCGGCACCACCGCCACTGCTTCCAGTAGCACAGCCGCACCCGCCGCCGTATCCAGCCGTCGATCTCCGGGATGTCACGGTAGGCTTCGGCAATGCCGAAGTACCCCATCCAGCCGCGGAGGTAGGTCGACAGCTTGTTCAGTCGGTACTCCATGGAGACGAACCAACTCCTGCCGGTGTACTTCCTGACCCGGCGCCGGAACTCCTTGTACGCCTGGTCAGACCAGAGGATTTTGGTTCCCTTGAAGACAAAGCCAAGAAAGCTCAAGTCGCCGCTTCTGGCGACTTTGCTCTTGTCTTCGTTGACCGTGAGCTTGAGTTTGTTCGTCAGATACTTCCTGACGCTCCCCATGACCCGCTCGCCGGCACGCTCGCTCTTCACCAGAATGACGAAATCATCGGCGTAACGGACGAACTTGTGGCCACGGCTCTCAAGCTCCTTGTCCAGGTGGTCGAGGAGGATGTTGGCGAGAAGCGGGGAAAGCGGACCCCCTTGGGGTACGCCCATGCGGGTCTTTTCCAGCCGCCCGTCAACCTCCACCCCGGCTCTGAGATACCTGCCGATCAGGGTGAGAACCCGCTTGTCGCGGACCCTCCTCCCCACCATTGTCATGAGGAGGTCGTGATTGACCGTGTCGAAGAACTTGGCAAGGTCGATGTCCACGGCAATGCGGTAGCCCTGCCGCAGATACTCCCGCAGCTGCCGCACGGCATTGTGTGCCGAGCGGCCGGGGCGGAACCCGAAACTCGATGCGGAGAATTCCGGATCGAAGATCGGCGTGAGCACCTGGGCTGTTGCCTGTTGGATCAGCCGGTCAAGGACGGTGGGAATCCCCAGCGGGCGGGTGCCGCCCGTTGGTTTGGGTATTTCCACTCGAAGGACCGGCTGTGGTTGGTAGGTACCTGTTGCAAGCGATGCACGGATATCGCCCCAGAGGGGCCGGAACCGTTCGGGGAACGCGTCGATGGTAACACCATCGACGCCAGGTGCGCCCTTGTTGGCCCGCACCCGTTTCCACGCCAGGTCCATGTTCTCTGTGGCAAGTATCCGCTCCAGTAGGTGCTCTTCCGGAGTTGGCCGGTCAATGACGCGCTCCACGGGCATTCCCCCGGTCGGGTTCGGTATGTCGTGAAAGCTCATTGGGGCTTACCTCCTCTTCATCGTTCGGCCCTTCGGCGGGGTAAGGCTTCCCGGCTGTCTGTGACGACGCCGGGCTTGTTTCCAGGTGCCGGATCGCTGGCGGCAACGTCCGCGCCTACTATGGCTTCTGCTGACTCCTGCCCCATCACGGCAGCTGTTACCAGAGGCCGCGCCAGCAAACATCGCTAGCATGTGGAGCAGGTCTCCCCGGATAAGAACGTGAACTGTGGCTACACAACCGCAGCATTTACCTTGGCATCCTGAATCCGTGGGACTTCGTCATGTTGTGCTGACTTGCCCGGACACCCCGGCCTTGTATGCTGTTTCTGTTCGTCGGCTCATAGCTTTGCGCTCGGGCTTCCTTCAGACCCCTCCTCGCGGAGGCGCCCTTGCCGTCGGCTAGTACTTTGGTACCCTGTCTCGCGACAGTGCTGGATTCTACGTACAGGGGACTTGCACCCCATTAGTTCACGCCCATGCCGGGCGTACACCAGGAAGATGCACCGGGCCTAAAAGCTGCCCGGTGATCTCCCGCCCGTTGAGCAAAGAAAAGATAAGAAATGGAAAACCCAATCCTTTTAGCTGCTGGATTTCTTGTGGTCGCGATCATGATAGCAATTCCGCTATCAAAACTGATCTCTCGCGGGATGCTGGGGAGCTGGCGACAGTTAGTGGAAGCGTATCCCGGAAAAGAGATTGAATGGAAGAAAAGAAGAAGATTCACATCAGCGATGTTTATTGGCGGACGGTTGCCACTTCGCTTCAATAACATGCTTCAGCTACATTCTTCTCCCGAATATTTAGGACTCGGCACGTCGCCTTTTGGTTCCCCCGAGGTCGTAGTTAGCAAATCTGACGTTGAAACCTATTCAGACCAGACAGTTTGGTTTTTCACAAAAATCGAATTAAAGCTCCAAAAATCAAATATCTCCATCCTCTTCTTCGGGCGGAGTGGGCGCTTCGTTAGAAAGTGGTGGGAATCAGCACATGAGTAGGAGCGATGCCCAACACGGATAGTGGACCGGAGATTCAGGGGACGTTGTTGATTTGTTGAATAGAGCAATATAACTATCTGAAAGTTCATTACCAATGCCACGATCAGCGCGAATTGACATTCCTAATCTTTTGCAGCACGTGATCGTTCGCGGCATAGAGCGCCGCGACATCTTTCTCTCGGATGATGATCGGTGGGACTTCCGGAATCGGCTTCAGAAGCTTCTGCTGGAGATGGATGTTGACTGCCTGGCGTGGTCGTTGATGTCGAACCATTTCCATCTTTTGCTCCGGCCAACACGGACCCCGCTTGCCCCCTTCATGCGGAGGCTCCTTACTGGCTACGCCGTCTCGTTCAACCTGCGCCACAACCGCTCCGGGCATCTATTCCAGAATCGGTACAAGTCGATCGTGTGCGATGAGGATTCGTACCTTCTGGAACTGGTGAGATATATCCATCTGAATCCTTTGCGTGCTGGTATTGTTGCCGATCTGGGCGCGCTGGACACCTTCCCGTGGTCCGGCCATGCAATGCTGATGGGGAAGATTGTTCTGGAGGGCCAGGGGATCAACGAGGTCCTGCGGTATTTTGGGCCGGGAGTCTCCGCATCACGCCGCACATACCGCGAATTCATGGCCGATGGTGTTTTACAGGGGGAGCGCCCGGACCTTGTCGGAAAGCGTTCAGGAGCCAGCGGCGGTGGCTGTCCGGCCAGCGATAGAAGGATTCTTGGCGATGAAAATTTCGTTGAACAGCTGAAGACCGAGGAATGCCTGCACCAACAACTGCGACGTCCTATGTCGATAGAATCGATTGTTGCGACCATTGCCGACCAATACGGAGTCGCGCCGAAAGCCATAGCATCAAAGTCTCGTCTGCCGCGGACTTTGGATGCGAGGGCGGTCGTTTGCTATACCGCAGTAGAAGAGGGCCACACCGGGGCAGAGGTTGGGAGAGTGTTGGGTATGACAAGATCAGGCGTCGCAATAGCCAGAAGACGCGGCGAGGAAGTTCTTGCCCGAATCGAGTCGACAGCAGAATTTCAGCACGATACACGTCTGGATTCGACAAATTAACAACGTCCCTTGAGCCCTTACGTCTGGATTCGACAAATTAACAACGTCCCTTGAGCCCTTATGTTCGTGGGACGACATGTAGGCCATCCGTACAGAATTCGTGGTGTCCCCGTAATTCGTACCGGGATACAGTTACCGCTCTCGGCGACAGGCTCCCCCTGCTCAGTGAAGACCTCCCCCCGATTGAACTTGTCTATGTGGCGAACGATCGGGCCGAGTGCCACATCTTCCGGGAAGAAACGATTCTCGGAGAACAGAAGATGGTCGGATACCCAGTCTACTTCATCAAGGAGAATGGAATATGGAAGCTGCTCAACTTCTGAAACAAACCCGACGCGTTACCAACTGCTTCATCCTCATCGCCGCATTCCTCGTCAGCACCGGCTGCGTCAACTACGTGCGGATCGACGGGCCGTACGAGGGTAAGGTAATCGATGCCAAAACCGGCCAACCGATCGAAGGTGCAGTAGTATTCGGCGAATGGAGCAAGGCGCATCCCGGCGCCGGCGGGGCGAGCCACACCTATTACGACAGCCGCGAGGTCCTGACCGACGGGAACGGCGAGTTCAGCATACCGGGACTGGGGCTGCTGGTGCTCACCATGATCGAAGAGATGGATGTGATCATCTTCAAGGCGGGATATGAGCAGATTACGCCCAATCCGTGGAGCGGCCTCAAGAATGTTTGGCCTAAGGATAAGGTTATTTGGCAAGGCGACAAGGCCACCTTCAGGTTGAAGAGATTGAGCATGAAGGAAAGGCGAAAAAGGCATGTCTCATTTCCGAGCTGCGCCGTTGAGCACAGGGGAAAAATGAGAAATCTAATCCGAGAAAGCAACATCGAAATGAGAGAAATGGGCATGCCAGCCAATATGTTACTGCCAGAGGAGTAACTGGTTATGATATTCAGACTAATTCTGGCCACGCTGTTGTTGGTCGCTTCCACCGAAGTGTTCGGCTGGAACTATAAGATAACGCATAAAACAATCACCGAGACGTCTAAGGGTACGGAGTTGATTAGTTGAGTAGCGAAGGGTAAGCCAACAAAGCAACTTCGACCCCTGGTGGAACCCCAGGATGATGTCCATCTGCTGACAGTCCCTTCCTGCACCCGCCCCCTTACTTCCAGCATAAATCAACAACTTAAAAGCAACAGACAGATAACCCTAACCTTTGACGGCCTCCAGCTTGGGCCGGGATCGTTCGCCGCGGCATTGTTCGTCGCCGGCACACATGACCCGGTTGCGCCCCGCAGTCTTTGCCAGATAGAGCCCCTTATCGGCACGCTCAAGCGCGGGCCGGTAGTCTGCCTCACCGGCAAGGACCGTGGCGATGCCAAGACTGGCGGAAACCCGGATCACCTGGTTATCGACGACCACCGGATCATCCGCCACCCGGCGTCGAATCCTCTCGGCAATATGCCACGTCTCTTCCAACTCAGTCTCGGAGAGGATGACCAGGAACTCCTCCCCGCCGTAACGTCCCACGGCATCATACTGCCGAAGGACGGAGCCGATCCGCGAGGCTATCTCCCTCAAGACGTCATCACCGGCACTGTGACCGTAGGTATCATTGATCTGCTTAAAATGGTCCACATCCGCCATGATAATCCCCAGGCTGGGAACCGCGGTCCGCTGCTGCTTCCTTCTCATCTGCCGAGCAAACTCCTCGGTGGCACGGTGAATGATCTGGCGCCGGTTGGCAATACCGGTGAGGGGGTCAGTAACCGCAATCCGCTTCAATTCCGCCTCTGCTTCCCTGAGGCGTTCGGTCATCCGCCGTATCACGAAAAAGGAACACCCGAATACGGACAGCAATACAACCAGGAGGATTGCGAACGTGGACACCACCACATTGCGGACATCGCTCGTGTACCGGGAGACATCCATGTATATCTCGAAGGCGCCGATCACCCTTCCGTCATCGGCTATGATAGGAACGTACGTTTCAACGACATCAACCTCAATCACCTTCTCTTCGGCCATATCAAGCACATCCTCTGACTTCTCCAGCTTGGAATCGACAAATCCGAGCAAGGCACGGACAAGGCGGACGTTATTCTTGTCGTGCTTTCCAATAATGGCGCTGTCAGTACTGTAGACAATGGTTCGCTTCTCGTTGTAGATCTTGATCTTCACGATGCCGAAGGGGCGGAGGAACTGCCGCAGCCGCTGGTCCACGTGAGGCAGTTCTTCCGGGGAAATCGTCACGGTAAAACCCTTTTCCTTATCTCCCTCCATAATATTTACTTCTTCATGTTTCAGCAGTGCCTCGCTCACCTGCACCGCATCTTCCTCGGCGGTTGCGATGGTATGGTTTAAATAAATTTTGTACGTGCCGTAACAGCAAAGCATCAAAATTGCCCCAATGGATAGGGCGGCGACCAGAACCAGGGATCGGAAGAAATAGTCGGCGCTCTTTACTCGTTCCACCACAGTCTGTTCTTTTTCTGCCGACATGATGTGCGCATCCCTTCATTTTTAGGCATTTCTTGCTTCTCATACGTATCGTCCGATTTCCACTATACTTGAGCGAAAACGGAAGGCACAAAGCGGAGTTAACCAGTTAACCCTCCCCCCTTGCACCAGCATGAAGACCTCTGCGTTCAACCCATTTTCTCCATTGACACGCCCCCCCCACATCCGCTAACGTGAGCACATACTCGCATAAGGCGGTTCCATGATTCCCAAGAAAAGCACCCGCATCCGCAAGGAAGAGATCGTCCAGGCCTCGCTCCGGGTCATCGGCGAGCGCGGCGCCAATGCCATGACCACCGCGGCCATCGCGGAGGCGGCGGGCATGAGCGAGTCGAACATCTATCGTCACTTCGGCGGCAAGCTGGAAATCAACCTGGCCCTGACCGATTTCATCGGCGCAGCACTGGCCGGACGGGCGGCGACGATCGCAGCGGGAAGCCAGCGGCCCGTGGAAAAACTGCACCAGATCTTCACCGGCCATCTCGCCCTCATTGCCGAGAATCCGGGCATCCCCCGCTTCATTTTCTCCGAGGAGGTTCACCTGGGAGACCGGCGACTGGCGGAGAAAATGGCCATCTGGATCGGGAGCTACCTGGAAACCCTGGCGGGGGTGGTGGCCGCGGGCATTGCCGAAGGGGAATTCCGTCAGGGGATTGCCCCCCGGGAGACCGCCATGACGTTCCTGGGGATGATCTCCTTCACCGCAATCCGCTGGTCGATGAGCGGCTTCGCCTTTGATATCCGGGACGAGTCCGCGCGGCTCTGGGACAATTTCGCGGAACTGCTCCGCTAATTTTTTTACCCCAAAAGTGAGCAAATGCTCACTTAATATTCATTTTACTGAATAAGGAACCATGCCATGCGAGTGATGATCGTGACTGCGGCGCTTCTCCTGCTCTCGGCCCAGAGACTCCCGGCAACGGAGCCCCTTACCCTCCGGGAGGCATTGGTGACGGCCATGGAGAACCACCCGAGAACCATGGCGGCCCGGGAATCGCTACGCGGGGCCGATGCGCGCGCGGGGCAGGCCCGCTCGGGCTACTATCCGCGGCTGGACCTGGTGGCGGATTGGAACCGGGGCCGCTCCTACCTGACCGCCCTCGAAGGGTTCAAGGAGACGGAGACCTATACGGCCGGCCTTACGCTCCGCCAGACGCTCCACGACTTCGGCCGCACTTCGGGAACCGTGGCAGCGGCAGAGGGAGAGCGGGGCGCGGCCCGGGAATCCCTGGCAGCGGTCCGGCAGGACGTGGCGCTCCGGGTGCGAGAGGTCTACAACGTCCTCCTGACGGCGGAGCGCCGGGTCGAAGCGCTGAGGGAGACCGTCCGGGCGCGGGAGGAGGTCCTGGGCCAGGCCCGGGCGTTCTACAGCGAAGGGGTCAGGCCACGGCTGGACGTGGTCCGGGCCGAGGCCGATCTCTACGCGGCCCGAACGCTCCTCACGGCAGCCGAAAATGAACGGGACATGGCCCGGGTGGATCTGGCCGCCGCCATGGGGCTCGACAGTCTCCCCGACCGGCCCCTGGCTGAACCGGACGGGGAGAGCCCTTCCCTGCCCGATCTGGCGGAGGCGAAACGCCGCGCCACGGCAGGCAGGGTGGAACTGAAGCGGTACGATGCGCTCCACGCGGCGGCCCAAGGGGCAGCGACGGCCGCCCGCGGCGGACATCTGCCGGTGATCGAGGCAACGGCCGGCGCCGGATACGCCGACCGGAGCTTCCCGCCGGAGGGGAACACCTGGGGGGTCGGCGTGCGCCTTACCGTGCCGATCTTCGCGGGGTTCGCCACCAGGGAGAAGGAACGGGAAGTCGCGGCAGCGCTGCGGGAAGTGGAGGCCCGGCGCCGGGACCAGCAGCTCCAGGTGGGGCGTGAAGTGGAAGGCGCCTGGCTGGGGATGCGGGAGGCCCTGGCCCGGGTGGAGTCGACCGGCCGGGAGCTGGAAGCGGCCCGGGAGAGCCGGACCCTGGCCATCGAACGCTACCGGGAGGGGGTGGGCACGATCATCGAGGTGACCGATGCCCAGGCCCGGGAGCTGGAAGCGGAAACGGCCAACATCCGCGCCAGGGGTGATACTCGCATAGCCTTGGCGCGTCTCGATCGGGCGGTTGGCGACGACGGAGGAACGGAACAATGACGTTGATACACACACTGCGCAGACACAAGACCGCCCTGGTCCGGACCGCACTTCTCGCGGCGCTGGTCGTGCTCGTCAAGGCCACCATCCTGGCCCCGCCGAAGGTCACGACGGTACGGGTCGAACGGCGGGACCTGACGGCCCGGGTCTATGGCAACGGGACCGTGGAGGCCAAGGAGGTGGTGGGGGTTTCCAGCAAGGTGACCGGAAGGATCGTTTCGCTCCACGCTGACCAGGGGGACCGGGTGCGCCGGGGCCAGATCCTGGCGCGCCTGGAAAGCGACGAATATGCCGCGCAGCTGGGTCAAGCCGAAGCAGGGGTCAGCCGGGCGGCGGCCGGCCAGAGCCTAGAGGCGGCCACCCTGGCAAAGGCGCGGGCAAACCTGGAACTGGCCGAGCGTAACGCTGCGCGCTACCGGAATCTGGCCGACCGGAACCTGGTGTCGCGCCAGGAAGCCGAGCAGTACGAAACGGCCTGGCGCCTGGCACGGGAGGAGGAAGCCCGGAGCAGTGCGGCCCTGGAAGCGGCCCGCATGGAGTCGGCGGCCGGACGCGCTGCCCGGGGAGTGGCCCGGTCGCGGCTTGACGACACCGTTATCCGCGCCCCCCGCGACGGGATCATCGTCTCCCGCGACCTGGAAAAGGGGGCCGTGGTCTCTCCCGGCCAGAGCATCTTCACCCTTGCCGATCCGGCGGTGGTCTGGGTCAGGGCCCATGTGGACGAATCGCAGCTTGCCGGCGTGGCCGTGGGCCGGGAGGCCGCGATCTCCCTCCGGTCCGCGCCGGAGCGTGCCATGCAGGGACGGGTGGCCCGGGTCGGCATGGAGAGCGACCGGGTGACTGAAGAACTGGCGGTGGACGTGGCCTTCGCCGCCCCGCCGCCCGCGTTCCGCCTGGGAGAGCAGTCCGACGTTCTGATCACGGTCGGCACCAAACGCGGCGTGCCGTCCCTGCCTGCCGCGGCCCTGACGAGCCACGGGGGGAAGCACGGGGTCTGGACGGTGTCGGAAGGTCGGCTCCGCTTCAAGCCGGTGCAGGTCGGCATCGAGGATCGCCAGGGCGTCACCGAGATCCTGTCGGGCCTGGCCGGGGCCGAGCCGGTGGTGCTGCCGACGCCGGCCCAGGCGAAGAAATTCCGTGACGGCATGAAGGTGAGGGTGTCGCCGTGAACCTGGCGGTCCGCGACATCCGCTGCCACCGGGGGCGTTTCGTCCAGACCTGCCTGGGGCTGGGGCTGCTCCTGGCCGTGGTCATGAGCATGGGGGGGATCTACCGTGGCCTCGTGGCTGACGCACTGGCCATCCTTGAGGCAACCGGCGCCGACGTCTGGGTGGTGCAGCAGGGGACCAGCGGCCCCTTTGCCGCCACCTCCCGCATGCCCGAGGACCTCAAGTACCGGATCAGGGCCGTGCCGGGGGTCAGCCAGGCATCCCCTCTCTCCTTCCAGAATATCCAGCTGGAGCGCTTCGGCGAGCCGTTCCGCTTCTTTCTGGTGGGATACGAACCGGGAGGGCTCGGCGGACCGCCGGCCATCGTGGAGGGGCGAGGGATCGGTCAGAAGCACTACGAGCTGGTGGCCGACCGGGCCATGGGGCTGGCGGTGGGCGAGCGGCTCGCCATAGCCGGCGACGTCTACACCGTGGTGGGGCTTACCCGGAAGATGGTTTCCTCCAGCGGCGATCCGGTGGCCTGGGTAACGCTGGAGGATGCCCAGAAGATCCAGTTCAAGGAGGACAACAACGCCATTCGCAATAATCGCGTGCGGATCGCGGACCGGGTGGCCCGGAAGGGGCTGCCGCCGGTCCAGGCGGAACAGGCATCTGCCCTGGCGGAAGAGCTCACCGGCTCCACCCACATCGTCAACACCGTGGTGGCACGCCTGGCGCCGGGAGCCGAACCGGCGCGGGTCCGCGCCGGGATCGATCGCTGGAACCATCTGCGCGCCATCTCCGATGAGGAGCAGACAACCATCCTCACCGAAGGGATGATCAAGAAGGCCAAGATGCAGCTGGGGCTGTTCCGGGCGATCCTGCTCGTCATCTCGGGGGTCATCATCTCGCTCATCATCTACACGTCAACCCTCGACAAGATCAGGACCATCGCCACCCTCAAGCTGATCGGCGCCAAGAACCGGGTTATCGTCGGCCTGATCCTCCAGCAGTCGATCCTGATGGGGGTCATCGCCTACGCCATCGGCTACGTCCTCATCACCCTCACCCAGGAAAAGTTTCCGCGCCGGGTGGAACTGCTGGCGACCGACCTCCGGATGCTCTTCCTCATCGTGGTGGTAATCTGCGTGGCAGCGAGCATGGTGGGCATCCGCAAGGCGCTGAAGGTGGAAGCCGCCGACGCCCTGAGCTCGTAACAACGGGAGGAATCTGCATGTACGCGGTGGAAGTGGAAAACCTGACAAAGATTTACGGGACGGGAGAAACGGCGGTCAGGGCGCTCACCGACGCCTCCTTCCGGGTGTCGCCCGGGGAGCTGGTGGCGATTCTGGGCCCGTCGGGCTCGGGCAAGACGACCCTGCTCACCTCCATAGGACTGGTTACGGAACCGACCCACGGCCGGGTGGTGATCGACGGAATAACCGTGGCCGACGAGGGATGGTTGCCGGGCCTCGACCTGAAGCGGATCAGGCGCGAGCGGCTGGGATTCATCTTTCAGGCCCACAACCTGATCCCCTTTCTCACGGCCCTGGAAAACGTGATGGTTGCCATGGAAATCAATGGAGTCGGTCGAAAAGAGGCGAAACAACGGGGGCTGGACCTGCTGGGAGAGCTGGGGCTGGCGGAGCGGGCCGGGCACTATCCGTCACACCTGTCGGGGGGACAATCGCAGCGGGTGGCCATTGCCCGGGCCCTGGCCAACCGGCCCCGGGTCATCCTGGCAGACGAGCCGACCGCGGCCCTGGACACCGAAAACGGCTCGAACGTGATGGCGCTCCTCAAGCGGCTCGCCGTGGAGAACCATTCGGCGATCATGGTGGTCACCCACGACCACCGGATGGTGCACGGTTTCGATCGGATACTTGATGTGAGCGATGGCCGGATCGTGGGGGAGCGGCGCAACGGCGGGACCGCCTGAGGCGGCATTACGGCCGGTTGTTTCGGCCGGAAATGCCGGAGAGAGGAGAGTATCGAGGTTCAGAAGGCCTTCGGTGACCGGCCAGGTCCTACCCCTCTTCGGCCCTCGCTATCAGCCGCAGGGGTGCGGTCCCGCGGGCGGGCAACGCCGCCATCAGGCGCGCCTCCAGGTCCCGGGCCGACATGGGCCTGCCGAAGTAGTACCCCTGAACCTCGTCGCACCCCCGCTCCCGCAGCAACTCCAGCTCCTCCTCCCGCTCGACCCCCTCGGCCAGGACCCGCAGCCCCAGGCTGTGGGCCATGGCGATGATCGCCTCCACGATGGCCCGGTCGTCCAGGTCGGAGACGATATCGCGGACAAAGGAGCGGTCGATCTTGAGCCGGTCGATGGGGAAGTGCTTCAGGTAGCTGAGGGACGAATACCCGGTGCCGAAGTCGTCGATGGCCAGATGAATGCCCCTTACCTTCAGGTCGATGAGGGTCATGATCGTGTCCCGGGCCCCTTCGAGCAGGGTGCTTTCGGTCAGCTCCAGTTCCAGAAGGGTGGGATCAAGCCCTGTCTCCTCCAGAACCCGGTCGACCATATCGATGAACCCCGGTTGGTTGAACTGGTGCCCCGACACGTTGACGGCCACCCTGACCGGCGGGAGGCCCGACTCCTGCCAGGCACGGCACTGGAGACAGGCTGCCCGCAGGACCCACTCGCCGATGCGGCGGATGAACCCCATCTCTTCGGCCGCGGGAATGAAGCGCCCGGGCGGGATAAGGCCTTCCTCGGGGTGGTTCCAGCGCAGCAACGCCTCAACGCCGAAGATTCCCCCGGTCCGCATATCGATCTGGGGCTGATAATCGAGATAGAACTCCTCATTGGCCAAGGCGCGCCGCAGACGGTCCTCAAGCCCCCGCCGGTCCTGGGCGGAGCGGTTCATGTCGTCGCTGTAGAAGCGATAGACGTTGCGGCCGGCCTCCTTGGCCGCGTGCAGAGCCATATCGGCCCGGGAAAGGAGCACATTGCCGTCCTCGCCGTCGGACGGGAACAGGGCAATGCCGATACTGGTGGAGATGAACACCTCTTTTCCTTCCAGGTCAAAGGACGGGGTGAGCAGGTCCAGAAGCGACTGGGCCACGATGCTCACTCCCCGCTCATCCCGCGCCCCGGTCAGGATGACCACGAACTCGTCGTCGCCCAGCCTGGCCAACGTGTCGCTGACCCGCACGTGGGCCTTGAGCCGGTCGGCCACCGACGTCAGGAGCAGATCTCCCATGGCATGGCCGAGAGTGTCGTTGATGTCCTTGAACCGGTCCAGGTCCAGGAACAGCAGCGCCACCGCACCTTCCTCACGCCTGGCCACGGCCAGGGCGTGGCTGACCCGGTCCTGGAACAGTGCCCGGTTCGGCAGGCCGGTGAGGGGATCGAAGTAGGCAAGCCGCCGGATTTCCTCTTCACTTCTCTTGCGTTCCCTCATGTCGTGAGCGATGCAGACGATGCCGCACACCTCGCCGTCCTGGTTCCGCATGGCGCCGCCGGACAGGACCACCGGGATCAGCTCGCCCTGGCGGCTCCGGTAGAGGAGCTCCCGGTCGGGAACCTGCCCCTGCTCGGCCATCTCGGCAATGATGCTCTGCCCATGCCCCCCGTCGGCCAGGATGGACGAGAAGGAACGGCCGATCAACTCGTTCTCCCGGTAGCCGAGCAACCCGCAGAGGGCCGGGTTGACGTTCATGACCGTACCGTTGGTATCCACCACCAGGAGGGCGTCGGCCATGGAGCAGATCACGTTGTCCAGGTAGTTGCGCGCCGTGGTGATTTCGTCCTTGGCCGCCCGGAGTTCCGTGGTCATGCGGTTGAAGGCGCCGGCGAGCCGGCCGATCTCGTTGTTGCCGCTGATATCGATGCGGGTGTCGAGGATTCCCTGCCCCACCTGCTCGACCCCTTCCTGCAGGAGCGCTATGGGACGTGAAATCAGTATCGCCGAGAGGGTGCCGCCACCCATTGCAAAGAGGAGCGCCACCGCAGATGCCGCGCTGAGGGTGAACAGTGCCAGGGTAATGGAATCGTGGACTTCCTGCTGACGTGTGACGAGCCGCCGCCGTTCGAGGGCGAGAGCGCGGTCGACAACGTCGAGGAAGTGTCTCTCCGCTGTCTCGAAGCGCTCCTTTACCTCCAAAATCGCCGCGGGTGAGCTGACGCGGCGCACGGTCTCCATGGACTCTGCGCTCAGCGCCAGGAGATCCCTGCCGGCCCGGTCGATTTCCTGCACATACTGCCGTGTTTCGGGATCAAGACGGTCGGAGAGGTCTTTCAGGGTGGAAAACGCGGACTGGTACAGACCGGCTCCCTGTTCCAGGAGCTCTTTTTCTTCCTCAACCTGATGGCGGGCAGCAACGCCGTTGCGACCGACCACGCTCACCAGTCCGAACTCGCTGGTGGAGGCAACAATGCGCACTCCCGCATGGCGGATGTCGTGGAGAGTCCTAATGGCCGGCAAGCCATCCCGCGTCACCGCGTCGAACTCGGCGCTGATCCTGGTGATGGCGCTGCCGCCGAAATAGCCGACCAGCCCCGTGAGCAGGGCGAAGATAAAACAGCCGGCTGTGAGGGTGCTCCGAATCTTCATTACCGCCTCTGTACTTTCAAGGAAAGATCACCTGGCTGCTACCCGCTGCATGATTAAAGGACGGAGGAGCGGACCACAGTGCACCTTGTTACAGATATCGGCGAAATGCGCAGGGAGTTGAGCTAAAAGTAAACAAAAACTGATCTTCAGCAAAAACCCTAATCCTTTCATTGCGTTTCATTATCGGCCATGCATCGTGTCAGCCGTTGATCAGGCGGTCCATCTCGGCCAGGAGGTCGTCGGCGTCCTCAAGCCCCACGGAAAGCCGTACCAGGGTATCGCCGATCCCCCGGGCGGCCCGCTCGGCCGGCGGCATGGCCGCGTGGGACATCCTGGCGGGATAGGAGATGATGCTTTCCACCCCGCCGAGGCTCACGGCAAAGGCAGCCAGACGCATCCCCTCCAGCAGGCGGCGGGTGGTTTCAACGGTATCCAGGGTGAACGACAGGACCGCGCCGGGGCCCGACGACTGCCGGCCATGGATATCGTGACCCGGATGATCGGGGAGTCCGGGATAGAAAACCCGGCTCACCCGTTTTTCCCCAGCCAGCCAGTTGGCAATTTTGACCGCCCCGGCCTGGCTTTCCTCCATCCGGACCCGCAGGGTCTTGATACCCCGCAGCACGAGCCATGAATCCTGGGGGCCCAGGATGGCGCCGAAGGCATTCTGGATGAACCTGATCCGCTGCCCCAACTCCGGGTCCCTCACCACGGCAAAGCCG
Organism: Geobacter sulfurreducens PCA; assembly: GCF_000007985.2. Lineage (NCBI taxonomy): Bacteria > Pseudomonadati > Thermodesulfobacteriota > Desulfuromonadia > Geobacterales > Geobacteraceae > Geobacter > Geobacter sulfurreducens. The sequence continues at coordinate 1,016,037 of NC_002939.5, read as the reverse complement.
CAGACCACATCGCTGTGGCCGTTCAGGAACTTGGTCCCGCTGTGGAGCACCACGTCGCAGCCCAGGTCCAGGGGCCGCTGCAGGTAGGGAGTCATGAACGTGTTGTCCACCAGGGTGATGGCCCCCCTCTCCCGGGCCAGGCGGGCCGCGGCGGCCAGGTCGGTGATCTTCATGAGTGGATTGGAGGGGGTCTCCAGATAGAGGCCCTTGGTGTTCGGGCGGAAGGCCGCCTCAATGGCGGCCGTGTCCGTGGCGTCCACGAAGGTGGACTCGACCCCCAGCCGGCTGAAAAGCTGGGTCAGCGCCCGGAAGGTACCGCCATAGACATCCTCGCAGACCACCAGGTGATCGCCGGGCGAGAACAGGAGCAGCGTGGAGGAGATGGCGGCCATGCCCGAGGCGAAGGCGAATCCCCGCGTCCCGTTCTCCAGCTGGGCCACGGTTTCCTCAAGGGCCTCGCGGGTGGGGTTGTCCGAGCGGGCGTAATCGTACTTGCCGAAATGGTCCACCGATTCCTGCCGATAGGTGGACGTCTGGTAAATGGGAACCGAGAGCGCTCCGGTGGTCGGATCGATCTCACGGCCCGTATGGATGATGCGGGTGCCGAATTTCATGATGTCCTCCATTTCTTACGCGAATGCCCGGGACAGGTCGGCGATAAGGTCGTCCGCATCCTCGATCCCCACCGAAAGGCGCAGGAGCACGTCATTGATGCCGAGCCGCTCCCGAACCTCCGGCGGGATGTCCGCATGGGTCTGAACCTGGGGAAAGGTGATCAGGGTTTCAACGCCGCCGAGGCTTTCCGCGAATGATATCAATTCCGTCTTGAGGAGCAAACGCTCCACCAGAGCCTTATCATCCACCTCGAAAGCGATCATGGCGCCGAAGCCCCGGGCCTGGCGCGCCAGCAGTTCGTGGCCCGGATGGCCCGGCAGCCCCGGATAGAAGACCCGTGGCACCCGCGGATGCCGCGCCAGCCATTCGGCGATCCGGCCGGCGTTTTCCTGCTGGCGGTCCAGTCGCACCGACAGGGTCTTCATCCCCCGGATGGTGAGCCACGCATCCTGGGGCCCCAGCACTGCGCCCACGGAATTCTGGAGGAAGTAGACCCGCTCGGCCAGGGCCGGCTCCTTGACCACGACCAGCCCCGACACCGTGTCGTTGTGCCCGGACAGGTACTTGGTGCCGCTGTAGACCGTGATGTCGGCCCCGAGATCCAGGGGCCGCAGAAGATAGGGAGTGAGGAAGGTGTTGTCCACGATACAAAGCAGCCCCCGCTCGCGGCAGAGGGTCGAGAGGGCCGCGATATCGGCGACCTTGAGGAGCGGGTTGGTGAGGGACTCCACGAACAGGGCCCTGGTCTCGGGACGGATGGCGTCCCGCACCGCCTCAGGATCGCTCGTGTCCACATAGGTGAACGAGAGGCCGTACTGGACCAGAATCTGGTCGAAGAGACGGCAGGTGCCGCCGTAGAGGTCCTCGGTCACCACCAGGTGGTCGCCGCTCTTGAAGAGCAGGAGGAGATTGGCGATGGCAGCCATGCCCGAGGCATAGGCAAATCCCCTGGCGCCGCCGTCCAGCCGGGCGATCCCCTCTTCCAGGGCCTGGCGGGTGGGGTTGCCGGAGCGGGAATAATCGTAGCCCGTGCTCTGGCCCAATCCCGGATGCCGGAAGGTTGCCGTCTGGTAGATGGGTACCGTCACCGCCCCGGTGCGGGTATCCCAGTCGAGACCGATCTGTGCTGCCTGCGTCGCGATGTTCATGGTTTCCTCCACAATGAAAAATCCCCTTCCGGGGTGCGGAAGAGGATTCGATTCACCGTGAGGTGTCACGCTCTTCCTTATCTCCCGAAACCTGTCGGTCTCGCAGGAATTGGCACCTTCCCCCCATGGGGAGGTTGCCGCGACGTCACCGGGCCTGTCCCTCGGTCGCTCTTGATAAGTTAAGCCGTATTCTGTTGTGGGTTACGCTCGTTGCTGCCCGAAACGCCTTCAAACCGTAAGATACCTTACCAATTTGATAGACATTAGTAAATCAGATTTTGATTATTTTTTGTAAAAATATATACCAACCGGCTGCAGAGAATAATACGCCAGCTTCAGATACCGCCTACCACCCTATTCTGCTCACACAAATCAACAACACACTTCCTCTGCTCATCCGTCAGCTCAAGAAATCTGACCCCGGCGCCGGCTATGCCCGGCGACACCCCCCACGGCTTGCGCCAGCGGACCTCCGCCGCGATGGGTGTCTGGTCGTCGAATTCCAGCATGCGCAGCCAGAGCCGGGCGCCCTGGGGCCAGGGATCGACGGCAATGAGAAAGCACCCGTCGAGCGAGAGATTGAGGCTGACCGTGCGCGTCACCTCTTCCGGGCTGAACGCCGGGGTTTCCGAAACCATCACGTTCAGGTGAGCGGCAACCCGGTCCCTCCGGCGGATGATGCGGGGGACGAAACAGGCGCAGACCTGGCGGACGAAGCTCCCGAGCCCGGCGCCGGGACCGGGGACGCGATCGTAGAAAAGCGCCCGCACCGTGGCAGAGCGGGAATCCCATTTCACCCTGAGCGTGGGAAACACCTGGATCAGATCGTAGAGGGCAGCCTTTTCCGTGCTGGTCGCCCGAACCAGGGTGGGAACGTCCAGGAGGATACCGTTGAACGCCTCCCGCGCCATGAGGGGAAAAAGTTCCCCGATGGAGGAGACGACCGTCACGTCCTCCACTTCGCTCCGCACCGTATCAAGATACGGCGCCACGGCCACCCGGCCCTCTACTACGAATACCAGGCGGACAGGCTCTTCGGTTTTCATCGACTCTTCATTACGTTCTGCCATTGCATTCTCCACGGGAAGCAGAGGATATACGCCCGGAACAGCACAGTCGTCAATGGGCAAATACAGTCAATATGGGAAAACGACAGGTTAGAGGGTGTCTCCCGCCGCCAGCACCCTCTGCATTTCGTCGTGGATCAGACCGTTGGAAGCCAGGATGCGATGTTCGGACACGGAGAAGGATGCGCCGTCGTGAGTGGTGACCCGCCCCCCCGCTTCGGTCACCAGCAGAAAGCCGGCGGCCACGTCCCACGGCTTGAGCTTGAGCTCCCAGTAGCCGTCAAGCCTGCCGGCGGCAACACAGGCCAGGTCGAGGGCCGCGGCGCCGGCTCGGCGCACGGCGCGGGCGGCAAACTGGAAGCGGTAGAAGTTGTCGAAGTTGTTTTCATTGTCACGGGTCCGGTCATAGGGGAAGCCCGTAGCCAGCAGGCACTGCTTCAGGGGAGCCCGCGACGAGACGTGGATCGGACTGCCGTTCACGAAGGCACCCTCCCCCTTCACGGCGGAGAAAAGCTCGTCCATAACCGGTTGGTAGACCACGCCGACGGTCACCTCTCCGTCGATTTCAAGGGCAATGGAGACGCAGAACCACGGAAAGCCGTGGGCATAGTTGGTGGTGCCGTCCAGGGGGTCCACGATCCAGCGATACCGGGAGGTGCCCGTCTCCCTGGTCTGTTCCTCGGCCAGGATGTCATGGTCGGGGAACGCGGCGCGGATGGCGGCGACGATCAGCTCCTCGCTGGCCTGATCAACCTCGGTGACCAGATCGATCTCCCCCTTGTAGCGGATGTCGTGGTCGGTCCAGAGACGCTCGCGCTGGAGTTGTCCGGCCCGGCGGGCAGCCTCGGCGGCAACGGCGAGATACGTGGCGGTCATGGCATTCTCCCGGAAATGGTGCTTGAGGGGTTATAGCAAACAGCCGCGTTTCACGCGACAAAAAAAGCCGCCCGAACCGTAGTTGGGCGGCTGTGAATCGGGAAGTGCCTAAAAATTCACTCGGCTGCGACAAAGGTGAGCGTAAAGGATGTCCCCTCCCCCACCGTGCTTTCCACCGCGATGGCCCCGCCCACCGACTCCATGAGCTTGCGGGTAATGAACAGGCCCAGCCCGGTGCCCTCTCCCGGCTCTTTGGTGGTGAAAAAGGGGGTGAAGATATGCCCCAGCAATTCAGCCGGGATGCCGGGACCCGTATCCGTCACCTGCACCGTTACGCCCCCCTCCCCGTTCTGGCTGGTGCGAATGAAGAGCTTTCCGCCCTCTCCCATGGCCTGGAGGGCGTTCATGACCAGGTTTATGATAACCTGCTTCGCCCGGTTGGCGTCGGCGGCAATGAAGGGGAGCCGGTAATCCAGATCTTCGATGACGGCGATAGAGCGTTTATGGGCCTCGTAACGCAACAGGGTCATGGCCTCCCGGAGCACCTGGTTCACGTCCGCTTCCTGGTGGTCGCTTACGTCCCGGCGGGTAAAGGAAAGGACCCCCTTGGTCATGTCAGACAGCCGGTGGGCTTCCTGGTTGACCCGCTCCACCATCTCGCGTACGAAATCGGGCAGGCCCTCTTCGCGGAGGATCATCTGGGTGGCCGAAACGATGACCGACAGAGGCGTGTTCAGCTCATGCACCACACCGGCCGCCATCCGGCCGAGCTCGGCCATCTTCTCGTTGAATGCAAGAAGCTCCAGCAGCTCGCCCTCGACAGGGTCCTTTTCTGCTATGTACTTCGCAAGCGCATTTGCCATGGGTCACCCGGGATCCGGTTGGGGGCCGAAGCGGAGAGCCCCACCATCCGTTAGGCACGAGGCATGCCAGAACGAAGATGTTATATATTCAGGCCTTTACGCACCATCGACCGGCCGTCACCTCGATTAATGCCGCTTTTTCAATCACCAGTCTGCCCAATATTTCAGCACAAAAAGAAAAGCCGCCCCCTGGAAGGGGCGGCTCATCAGAAACGTGAGATAAAATGTTTCTAGTTGTACGCCGACTCGGAGTGCTGGGTCTGGTCGAGGCCCATGATCTCGTCTTCCTTCTCCACCCGGAGACCGATGGTCTTGTCGAGGATGAAGGCGATGACCAGGGTCACGATGAAGGCATAGGCACCGGCCGACACCACCCCGATCACCTGGGTGATGAACTGGGACACGTTGCCGGAGAGGAGCCCCGTGGCCCCCACCGTGGCGAAGACGCCGGTGACGAGGGCGCCAAAGGTGCCGCCCACGCCGTGCACGCCGAAGGCATCCAGGGAGTCGTCATACTTGAGCTTCGCCTTCATGAGCACACCCAGGTAGCAGATCACGCCGGCGCCGAGGCCGATGATGATGGCAGCGCCCGGCTGGACAAAGCCGGCCGCGGGCGTAATGCCGACCAGTCCTGCGACCACGCCTGAACCGAAGCCGAGTGCCGAGGGCCTGCCCGCGTGGATCCATTCGGCGATCATCCAGGCCAGGCCGCCGGCTGCCGGGGCGATGGTGGTGGTGGCGAAGGCGAGGCCCGCAAGCCCGCCGGCCGCATCAACGTTGTTCACGCCGACTACCGCCGAACCCGCGTTGAACCCGAACCAGCCGAACCAGAGGAGCCCCACGCCGAGCATGGTCATGGAGAGGTTATGGGGAGCCATACGCTCATGGGGGAACCCGTGACGTTTGCCGAGGAAGACGAGGAACGCCAGGGCGGAAATACCGGAGGAGAGGTGAACAACGGTGCCGCCGGCAAAGTCCAGGGCACCCTTCTTGAAGAGCCAGCCGTCCACCATCCAGACCCAGTGGGCCAGGGGATCGTAGACCAGGGTGGTCCAAAGGAGCACAAAGACGCAGTAGGCGGAGAACTTAACCCGCTCGGCCATGGCGCCGGAGATGAGGGCTACGGTGATCATGGCGAACATTCCCTGGAACATGGCAAAGACGTACTCGGGGATGGCGTTGGGTTCACTGGTCACGTTCTGCCAGAGGGTGTAGACCGGCGCGCCGTCCTTGAAGCTGATCATTCCGTTGAGCAGCGCCCGGCTGAAGTCTCCCACAAGCCCCATGCCGCCCATGTCGGGACCGAAGGCCAGCGAGTAACCGATGACGGCCCACTGGACCCCCACGATCCCCATGGCAACAAAGGAATGCATCAGGGTTGAGAGGACGTTTTTGCTCCGGACCATGCCGCCGTAAAAGAGGGCAAGGCCGGGAAGCATCAGAAGGACCAGGGCCGCGCAGACGAGCATCCAGGCGGTATTGCCGGTATTGAGGACCGGTTCGGCCACCTTGGGGGCTTCGGCAGCCGCCGGTGCGGCCTCAGCCGGGGCAACGGCCGCCGGAGCAGCCTGGGCGGAGGTGACGGCTGCCTGGGTTGCCGCCACGGCGGGGGCCTTGGCCTCTTCGGCGAGGACTGCGGCCGGAGCCATGAAGGCTGCGGCGGCCAGGGCAAGTGTGATGATCGAACGTTTCCACTTCATGATGAACCTCCGTTGGTTTCTGTAATATCTCGAGCGATCAGATCGCTTCGTTACCCTTCTCACCGGTCCTGATCCTGACCGCCTCGTCCAGGGAAAGGATGAATATCTTGCCGTCGCCGATCCGTCCGGTCTTGGCGGTGCTTTCGATGGTTTCCACCACCTTTGCCACCAGTTCGTCAGCCACCGCGATCTCCAGCTTTACCTTGGGAATGAAGTCCACCACGTACTCGGCGCCGCGGTACAACTCGGTATGTCCCTTCTGGCGGCCGAATCCCTTGACCTCGCTCACGGTGATCCCCTCGATGCCGATTTCGTTGAGGGCGTCCTTCACTTCATCCAGCTTGAACGGTTTGATTATCGCCTCGATTAGCTTCATTGCGTGCCTCCGTGTATGTGGACGTGGGACAGGAACCGATCCTGCTCCCGGTTAAGGGAAATTGATGTCGAGCTGGGTGGTGAAGGTATTCTTCCCGCCCGTTACCGAGCTGTTGTAGATGTCGTAGCCCACGAGGAGCGATACGTTCTTGGAGAAGGCCCAGGAAACACCGAAGTTCAGGGCTCCCATGAAGCTGTCGCTCCCCTGGTAGTCGACCGCCACCCACAGCTTGTCGGAGATTTCGCTCATGGTACGGTCCCAGGAAAGGAGCACGCCATGGTTGTCGTTCTCGCCGTTCGCGTCGTTCAGCACCGCACTGTTCCCGACGAAGTAGCCCGCCGACAGTCTCCCCACAACCGGCAGGGTCTTGGCGACGAGCCCGTACACGATGTTCTGGTCAGAGACGTCTTCCTTGAAGCCGATGTTGTAGGCACCTACGGCAATGGCGGGCGAGTACCCGAAGAGCGACCCCTCGGGGGTTGCCAGCTTCACGTTGAGGTAGAAGGGATGGCTGTCGCCGGGGGAGGTTGCATTCACCATGTAGTCTACGCCCGCTTCCATCTGGAGCTTCTCGAAGGGGAGAAGGCCGAAGGTCAGGCCCAGGTCGTAGGTGTTGGGCTGGCGGCTGCCGTCGGGATTCTTGGAGACCCTCAGGTAATTGTCGATGCCGAGGTGGGCCGTGCCGAAGGCCTGCACATCGGTGGACGGAATCCAGACCTGGGTGGAGGGGGTCGCCAGGGCAACGCCGGTGATCATGGTAACGAGTGCTGTGGTCAGGGAAAGAATCTTCATCGTCATTTTCATTGATGCTTCTCCTTTGTCAGTAATAATTGCATTCACGAATGTCCTCCCAACGACGTTCAGCTTCTCCTCCTTTCCGCACAATGTAAAAAAAGAAAGGCGCCTCCACCCGTGGTGGAAGGCGCCTTTGCCTGGTTACCCGATTTCGTTGCATGGATGGCACAGCGTTGTGCCGATTGTTTGTCATTTGTTTAGCATAGGCCGTGCCACTCTTGCGCACACCGGATCGTCACAGTAATTTCGGCATGTTATTGTTACTTCGATAATTTTGCCGACCAGAAAAGAAGGGGCACGCCGATCGCCCGCCCCCTCGTTTGCCCATTATTTATGCAACCATGAACATCAGCGCATCATGCTGCCAGGCGGTCATGCTTTCCCGCCGCGTAGAGCCGGCGGAGATCGCCGTCGGAGAGGGGGCGCTTGAGCCGCTGGGCCACGGCGCGCACCTCATCCATCAGCTCCGCGGCCTCTTCGCGCGCCAGTTCCACCCCCATGCTCCGGAACCGCTCCACGAGACCGCTCGTCCCCGAATGCTTGCCCACCACGATGTGGCGCCGAAGCCCCACCTCCGCCGGATCGAATCCCTCGTAATTGAGGGGGTTCTTGATGACGCCGTCCGCGTGGAGCCCCGATTCGTGAGAAAAGACCCGCTCGCCCACCACCGCTTTCCAGGGAGGGACCGGCCGCTGGGAGGCACGCCCCACGAAGCGCGAGATCTCATGGAAGCGTTGGGTGTCGATGCCCGGATCACACCCGCAGGCGAGCTTGAGCGCCATGACCACCTCTTCCAGAGCCGCGTTGCCGGCCCGTTCGCCAAGGCCGTTTACGGTGGTGTTCACAAAACGGGCACCGGCCTTGATTCCGGCGATTGCATTGGCGGTGGCCATCCCCAGGTCGTTGTGGGTGTGCACTTCGATATCGAGTTCCGGCACGGCCGTTCGTAGCGTGCGCACCTTTTCGTACATGGTGAAGGGGTCGAGAATGCCGAGGGTGTCGCAAAAGCGGAACCGGTCGGCTCCCATATCGCGGGCGACCTCCATGAGCTCCACCAGGAAGAGGAGGTCGGCCCGGCTCGAATCCTCCCCTCCCACTGAAACGTAAAGCCCCTTCTCCTTCGCAAAGCCGAGGGAGTGCCTGAGCTGCTCCTTTACCCAACGGCGGTCCTTGCGCAACTTGTGGGCGATCATCTGGTCGGAAACCGACAGGGAGATGTCCACCGCGGTAATGCCGCAGTCGATGGACGCCTGGATGTCGGCCACCAGCGCCCGGTTCCAGGTAATGAGCCGGGCAGAGAGCCCCAGGTCCACCAGCGCCCGGACCGCGGCGCGTTCGTCCTCTCCCATGGCCGGAATGCCGCACTCCAACTCCCGGACCCCGATGGAGTCAAGCATGCGGGCAATGGCTATCTTCTCTTTCTTGCTGAAGACGACCCCGGCGGTCTGTTCGCCGTCACGCAGAGTGGTGTCGTCGATGATGACTTCGTGCTTAAGGGTATGTTCCATGGCCCGGCTCCTTTCCGGCAAACGAAAAGGCCCCGGAATGCTGTTCCGGGGCCCCGATGCCCTGCAAGACTGAATCTGTCGGTTATGTACGTTTAGATTAGCACGAGCCGTGCCAGGCTCTAGCAATCGGGAAAACCGCTGTCCGGCGCGGCACCGGGGGAAACGGCCCCCTCCGGTCTGCCCAAATATCGGGCACAGAGGCAGGGACGGCCCACTTATCGGGCTCGCTTCATCCCCGCAGCCACGAGAAAATTGCCCAGCATCAGCCGGGACGCCGCCCGATACTCCGTCTCGGCAGCGGCAAAAGCCGCCAGGAAGCTCTCCGCGTCCGGTGCCGTATCCCCGCTCCACCGGGCCCAGGCGCCAACGATCTCCCGGTTCACCTCCGGGTGGAACTGGAGCCCCCATGCCCGGTCGCCCACCCGGAACGCCTGGCGGAGGCAGACGGCGGACGAGGCCAGCAGGACGCCGCCGGTGGGAACGGCAAAGGTGTCGTCATGCCACTGGAACGTGATGAAACGCCGGGGAATGCCGGCAAAGAGCGGATCGCGCTCCCCCTCGACGGTCAGGTCAACGGGGAAAGTCCCTTTCTCGCCGTCGGCACCGGAGGTGACCGGCGCCCCGAACACGTCGGCGAGGAGCTGCCCGCCGAGACAGATGCCCAGGTAGGGGCGGCCGGCCGCCACGCAGCCACCGATGAACGCCTTGACCGTTTCGAGAAACGGATGTTTCTCCGTGTCGTGGACCCCCATGGCGCCGCCCAGCACGATGGCCGCCGTCACCTCGGCCGGCAGCGGCAGCGGATCGCCGGCGCAGGGATGCACAAGGCTGAAGGGAATGCGCTCCTCCCGCAGAAAATCACCGAAGATTCCCGGCGGCACTTCGGAATCGTTCTGGATCATGACCAGCATGGCGAGCCTCCTCGTAGCGGCTGCCGCTGAAACAGGCACCGCGTACTCACTGTCGGGTTCGATGCACAGAATGGGCCGACAGCCTGCTCCGGCCTTAGCGGAATGGAGTACTTTCCGGAGGCATTCAAGTATCTTGAAGAATGAATTAGTTGTTTATTTTTTTACTAAACATTTTCTTACGACAGCCGATAAATTCTATAGCTCTCAAGCGACAATTTATTCATCATTTGTTTACAGTGGGAGGTTTTAAATGTTGGGTAAAAAGCTGGCATTCAAAGTTCTGGCGATTCTCGGGATATGCCTTTCGCTTGGCCTCTTCACGCTGGGGTCGGTGGCGGGATGGCTCCAGTTCAGATCATCCCTCGATCTTCAGCTCAAGAATGCCCGTAATCTGGCCGGGCTCATCATTCACGACATTGACGGCTATATGATGAAGGGCGACTCCTCGGAAGTGGACCGCTTCATCTCCGCGGTCAAGAGCAAGAATTTCATCATGGACCTCAGGGTTTTCGACGAGCAGGCCAAAGAGGTGTCGCCAACCCCCTCCCAGACCCCCAACGCCAAGATCCAGCAGGCCATTGCCGCCGGCCGCACCCTTGAATTCAAGGAGACCCTGGACGGCAAGCGCACCCTGAGCCTGGTCCTTCCCTTCCCCAACGAGCAGCGCTGCCAGAGTTGCCACGACGCTGGCGCCGCCTACCTGGGCGGACTCCTGGTCACCACCTCCATCGAAGAAGGCTATGAGGGCGCCCGCCACCTGCTCATCATGCTGGCCGTGGTGGGAACAGTTTTCTTCCTGGTGCTCCTGGCCTGCATGTACTTCTTCTTCAGCAAGACGATCATCGCACCCATTGCCGATGTCTCGCGCCAGGTGGACGAACTTGCCAGCGGCGGCGGCGACCTGACCAGAGTCCTGCCGGTGCGGACCCAGGACGAGATCGGCAACCTGGCCGGCGGCATCAACCGGCTCACGTCGACCATCCAGGGCATCATCACCCGCATCGCCCAGAACGCCGCGCAACTGGCATCGGCGGCAAGCCAGCTCAACGTTACGTCGGCGGACATGGCCCGGAGCATGGAAGCGGTAGCCGGCCAGGCCACGACCGTTGCTACGGCCAGCGAGCAGATGGCCTCCACCTCCCAGGAGATCGCGGGAAGCTGTTCAATCGCCGCCGACGGCGCCATGCAGGCTACCGAAACGGCCCGGGACGGAGCGGAGGTGGTGGAACGGACCATCGCCGTCATGGCGAGCATCGCCGACCGGGTGAAGGACACGGCCCGGACCGTGGAAAGCCTCGGCAGCAGGAGCGACCAGATCGGCGAGATCATCGGCACTATCGAGGACATTGCCGACCAGACCAATCTGCTGGCCCTCAACGCCGCCATCGAGGCAGCCCGGGCCGGTGAGCAGGGGCGCGGCTTCGCCGTGGTGGCCGACGAGGTCAGGGCCCTGGCCGAACGCACCACCCGGGCCACGAAAGAGATCGGCTCCATGATCAAGAGCATCCAGCAGGAGACCCGCGGTGCGGTCACTTCCATGGAAGAGGGAGTTCACGAGGTCACCCGCGGCACCGACGAGGCCTCGCGCTCGGGCGAATCGCTCCAGGCGATCCTCCAGCGCGTCTCCGACGTGACTGGGCAGGTGAACCAGATCGCCACTGCCGCCGAGGAGCAGAACGCCACCACCGGCGAGATCACCAGGAACATCCAGGACATCACCGATACGGTCCAGAGTACGGCCCGCGGTGCGCAGGACTCCGCTCAGGCGGCCGGCCAGCTGGCCAGCCTGGCGCGTGAGCTGCAGGAACTGGTGGGTAAATTCAAGATCGGTGCCTGAGGCATCCCCCCGGCGGCTGCGTGCAGCCAGCCGCCGGGGGAACGTCGCGCTAGGGATCAGTCGGAAAAATCGGCCAGGGTGCGGAGGGTTTCGGCCAATTCGGTCCGCGCCACGGCAAAGAGTTTGTCAAGTACGCGCACCGTCGGCGCGGGCGGATAGAGGGGCAACGCCACGCGATAGATGAGGTCCAGGTAACCGTCCTGCCGGTTCTCCTCCAGGAAGAGCATCCCGTAGGGGAGAATCGGCGCCGAGAGCAGCGCGTCCTCCATGACGGCGTCATCATCGCTCCAGAAGGGGATAATCATCTCCAGGGAGAGGCAGAGCCCCACGCCGGTCAGGTCTTCGCCGGCAAAAACGAGCACTTCGTCCTGCTGGGAGCTGTCGGGCACGATCGCCTCCGGGCAGACCAGGCCGGCAGGGATGACCATGAGTCGCCCGTGCATGGGATCCAGACCGTAGGCCCACCCCTTTCGCTCCAGGTAGCGCTCCAGAGAGCGGTACGCCTTTTCCTGAAGACGCCCCACCCCGGCATAGAAGTGACCACGAAACTCGTGGCGCCGCAGGATGAGTTCGTCCAGGGTTATGAAATCATCTTCCCCCGCAACCGGACGTCCCGACCGCTTCTCCACGTTGTTCACCACCAACCGCAGCTGCGGTCGCTTCCGCTCGTCCTTGTCCTTGCTCATGCCGCCCCCGCTCCCCTTCCGTGGCTCCGTTCGGTACCCGCTCAAGATACCTTTCCGCGTTGCGCAGTGTCAACGGAAAGGAGCCGGCGCACCACGCGGCGCATCGTCGCCGCCGACGCGCCCTTTTCAGATGACTTGTCTGACAAATTCGGGTAATCTTCCGGCCGGCGAATTACCACAACGGAGGCATCCATGGGCGTTCACGAGCTTACCCACCCGTTAGTCAGGCACAAGATCGGCCTCATGCGCGAGGCGGATATCAGCACCAAGAAATTTCGGGAACTTGCCGCCGAGCTGGCGCGGTTGCTGGCCTACGAGGCGTGCGGCGACTTCCCCCTGGAGGTCCGGACCATCACCGGCTGGGACGGCAACCCGGTGGAGATCGAACAGATCAAGGGGAAGAAGGTGACGGTGGTGCCCATCCTGCGGGCCGGCATCGGCATGCTCGACGGGGTCCTCGACATGATCCCCAACGCCAAGGTGAGCGTGGTGGGACTCGCCCGCAACGAGGAGACCCTCGAAGCACACACCTATCTGGAGAAGTTCGTGGACAAGCTTGACGAACGGCTGGCCGTCATCCTCGACCCGATGCTCGCCACGGGCGGCTCCATGGAGGCAACCATCAGCATGCTCAAGCGCAACGGTTGCCGCCAGATCAGGGTCCTGGCGCTGGTGGCGGCACCCGAGGGGCTCGCCCGGGTCACTGCCGCCCATCCCGATGTGGACATCTACGTGGCGGCCATTGACCGCTGCCTCAACGAACACGGCTACATCCTCCCCGGTCTCGGCGACGCGGGGGACAAGATCTTCGGCACTAAATAACTTCCCGCGGAGCATGCCATGACCCACCACCAGGAACCGGTCTGGCGCCAGGCCATCGCCGGCGCGCAGATACTCTTCGTCGCCTTCGGCGCCCTCGTGCTGGTGCCGATCCTCACCGGGCTCAACCCGAGCATGGCCCTGCTGGGCGCCGGCATCGGCACCCTGATCTTCCAGGCGTGCACCGGGCGCAAGGTCCCCATCTTCCTTGGCTCCTCCTTCGCGTTCATCGCGCCGATCATCTACAGCGTCCAGACCTGGGGCATCCCGGCCACCCTGTCGGGGCTCTTCGCCTCCGGCGCGCTCTATCTGATGCTGGCGCTGCTCATCAAGATGCGGGGCGTCGCATTCATCCACCGGATCATGCCCCCCGTGGTGGTGGGCCCCATCATCATGCTCATCGGCCTGGGGCTCGCCGGCGTGGCGGTCAACCTGGCCATGGGCAAGACCGGCGACGGCAAGGCAGTGCTGGTCGATTACCAGACGGCCCTCCTGGTGGCCGGCGTATCCCTTGCCACCACCGTGGTCATTGCCCTCAAGGCAAAGGGCATCTTCCGGCTCATACCGATCCTTGCGGGGGTTACAGTGGGCTACAGCCTCTCGGCGTTTCTGGGGCTGGTGAACTTCAGCACCATCGCCGCGGCCCCCTGGTTCGCCATGCCCCCCTTCGTGGCACCCCAGTGGAGCTGGCCGGCGGTCTTCTTCATGATCCCTGTGGCGCTGGCCCCGGCCATCGAGCATGTGGGCGACATCATCGCCATCGGGGCCGTTACGGGGCGCGACTACACCGCCCGGCCGGGGCTCCACCGTACCATGCTCGGCGACGGGCTGGCGGTCTGCGTGGCCGGACTCATCGGTGGTCCGCCGGTGACCACCTATTCCGAGGTGACCGGCGCGGTCATGATCACCCGCAACCACAACCCCGTCATCATGACCTGGGCCGCCTGCATCGCCATCCTCATGGCCTTTTTCGGCAAGTTCAACGCCCTGCTCCAGTCCATTCCCACCCCGGTCATGGGAGGGATCATGATCCTGCTGTTCGGCAGCATTGCCGCCGTGGGCCTCAATACCCTCATCCATGCCCGGGTCGACATGCACCGCCCCCGCAACCTGGTAATCGTGTCGCTGGTGCTTGTATTCGGCATCGGCGGCCTGACCCTCCAGGCCGGCTGGGTGACTCTCCAGGGGGTGAGCCTCTGCGGCATCACCGCCGTGCTCCTGAACCTCTTCCTGCCCAAGGAGAAAAGAGACAGCGCCCAGCAGGCATTCTGAGCACGCCTTGACGAGCACTCCCTCCGTGGTAGCATCTAGCCATCACCCAACCAAAGTGAGGGGCGCGACATGGCAGACGCCACCATCGACAGGGAAGAGCTGCGTACGGGGCTAACCGAGAGAACGCTGATCGTCATCGATGTGCTGCCCAAGGAGTACTACGGGGAGTGTCACGTGGCAGGCGCCTGTAATGCCTGCGTCTACGAGGTGACGTTCCTGGAGCAGGTGAAGGCCATAACCGCCGACAAGGACGCGGCCATCGTGGTTTACGGGTCGAGCGGCCGCTCCCGGGATGCGGTGGTGGCGGCGGAAAAGCTGGCGGCGGCAGGCTATCGCAACGTACGGGCCTTTACCGGCGGACTCCACGAATGGCGCGCCGCCGGCCTGCCGGTGGACGAAGCCCCCGGGCAGACCATGCCGGCGCCGACACTCCGGGACGGGACCTACCGGGTCGACCCGGCCAAAAGCATGCTCCACTGGGCAGGCCGTAATATCAACGGTCGACACCACGGCACCATCGCCGTGGCAAGCGGCGAACTGACGGTGTCCCGGGGAGTGCCCGTCCGGGGGCGGGTAACCATCGACATGACCACCATCGCCAACGCCGACCTGACCGAGAGCGCCCTCAACCGCCTGCTGGTCGCCCACCTGCAATCGGACGACTTCTTCGACACCGCCCGCCACCCCACCGCCACCTTTGACCTGACCGGGGCCGAGCCGCTGCCGGACGCCACCCCCGGCACCCCCAACTACCGGATCACGGGCTCTCTCACCATCAGGGGAACGAGCCACCCCGTCGCCTGTCCCGCCCTCATCGCACCCCGGCAGGACGGCGGCGTCACGGCCCAGGGATGCCTCGACCTGGACCGGACCCGCTGGAACGTCAACTACGGCTCGGGCAAACTCTTCGAAAAACTGGGGATGCACCTGGTCAACGACCTGATCAGCGTGGAACTCCACGTGGTAGGATACTGAGGGGGCGATAAACGAAAGGGGCACCGGAACGGCCGACAGACAACCGGCATGCCGCCGGTGTCCCGCCCTTCCGGTGCCCCCTGCTCCTCCGAAACCGGCACTGTCCCGCCAGACGCTACTCGCTGATGGTGTAGCTTCCGTCGGCGGCAAACTCCACGCCGGCCTTTAGGTATTTGAGATTGTACCCTTTGTCCTTCACCAGGTCGTAGACCATCTCTGCCCGGGTGCCGGTAGAGCAATGGACGAGTACGGGCCGGTCGGCGGGAATCTCGGCCAGCCGCTTCGCTGCCTCCTCCGCCGGGATATTGACCGCTCCCTTGAAATGTCCCTTTTCGAACTCGCCGGGGGCACGGGCGTCGATGACGACCGTCCTGCCGTCCTTTAGCGCCGCCTGAAAGTCCTCTGTGCCGACCTCGCCCGGGGCAAGCTTTTTCACATATGTGACAGTTGCGGCCGCGGCACCGGTCTTCAGGTGCTTGCCGGCCTTCTGCCAGGCACCGATCCCGCCCGGGAAAATGGTAGCGTTCTTGTAATTCCAGTCCCGTGCCAGTTCAAGGGCCTGGCTGAGGTCCTCGGCACTGTCCGAATAGAAGACCAGGTGGGCTCCCCTGTAGGCGGGAAATTTTGCCTGCGCGGCGGCGAGGTCCGCGGCGGGGATGCCGACGGCGCCGGGGATGTGGCCCGCGGCCACCTTCTCGGGGGACCGCAGGTCAATGAGAACGATATTCCCCTTTTCAACAAATGCCAGGCTCGACTCCAGGGGCAGTTCGGCCTTTTTCCACTCCGGTTCGCCGTCCAGATAGACGCGGACCTTCTCGTATCCCGATTTTTTCGCCAGACCGGCGGATTTGGGACTGAGTACTCAGGTGACGCCACCGCAGTAGAACACCAGAAGCCGGTCTTTCGACGCCGTCAGAAGCGCGGGGTTCTTTTCGAGCTCGGCAAAGGGAATCGATACGGCCGTCGGGATATGGGCCTCATTGTACTTTCCGGCGGGACGGGAGTCGATCAGCAGATATCCCCCCTCCTCCGTTCCCTTGGCCACCAGGGCCTCCAGTTCCCTGGTGTCCATCGCGGTGACGCCTTCCGGCAGCTTGGCGACGACCTTGGCAACGGCCTTTGCCACGTTGTCGAAGCCGTCAACCCGATAATCGACCTGCAGGAGATCATCGGCGTGAATCTCCCTGATCGATGCCGCATTGGCGAATGTTGTCCCGTCGGTCACCCTGAAGAGCATCACCCCTTTGCTCTCCACTGTGAGGGATATCTGCCCCGCCTTTACCGAAACGGTTTTAACCTTCCCCTTGACCTCTTCCGCCGCCACGTTTCCGGCGAGTGCGAGCGCCAGGGGGAGCACTGCCAGCGCACCCCAGCCCTTTGTTTTCATAGGCGTAACGTGCCTCCTTGAAAAGTGTGATGGCTCCTCAAAATGCAAACAAGGTACCAAAATACAGCAGAAATACACCGGGTACGCAAACATCAATAATCCGCAGGATTTATACACCTTACCCACGACACGCAACAGGATGAATTCACATCCCGACTACGTCAACTTATCGTCATCAACAGAAAAAAGGCGGCCCATGGGCCGCCTTTCTCAGTATCACTCCTGCTTCTCGAAATTCCCCTTTTCCTGACACTGGGGACACTTCTGGGGCTTGCAGCGCCCCTCTTTGGTGAAGCCGCAGGTTCCGCACTTCCAGGTTGCCATACAGTTGTCTCCTTTCTTACTTCCCGTTCTCCAGCTTGATCTCCTGAACCGTGCCGAAGGTGGAGAGGGGTTTGTCGAATGTCTTGTCTTCACCAACCACGAGAATGATCAGTCGATCAGGGTGCAGGTAGGTCCGCGCCGCGCGGAGGACATCCTCCTTGGTGACCCGGGCGATATTGGCCCGGTAGTTTTCCAGATAGCCGTCGGGATAGCCGTAGAATTCGAGCCGGGCCCGCTGGTTGGCTATGAAGTCGGGACGGGCGAAACCGAAGATGAAGGAGTTGATGATCGCCTCCTTGGCCAGGTTCAGCTCCTGGTCGGTCACCGGTTCCTTGCGCATGCCGTCGATGATGTCCCGCATGAGGCCGATGGCCTTGGCAGTGGATCCGCTCTTGGTCTCGGTCTCGGCCTCGAAGGTGCCCACGAAGCGGCGCCCCACGTCGAAGGACGCACCCACGTTGTAGGCCAGCCCCTGGTTGGAGCGGATCTCGGTGGTGAGGCGCGAGGTGAAGCCGCCCCCCAGGATGTAGTCCATGACCCTGATGGCGTAGAGATCCGGGTTGTTCTTGTCGATCCCCAGGTGCCCCATGCGGATGGCCGACTGGTTCACCTCCTTGCGCGCCAGGAGCACGGCGGGCTTCATCTCCCGGGACGGTTCGGCCACGGGCGGGAAATCGACCTTCTCTTCCTTCCAGCCTGCAAAGGCCTTTTCCAGGAGCTTCACCAGTTCCTTGGGGTCAAAGTCGCCGGCAGCGGCGATGACAACATTACCGGGGCGGAAATAGCGGTCGTGAAACGCCGCCAGATCGTCGCGGGTGATGGACTGGACCGTGGCCACCGTAGGGAAGCGCCCCAGGGGGTGGCCGGGATAGAGGGCCTTCTGGAGTTCACGGTCGGCGATTCCCTTGGAATCGTCATTCTGGCGGCGGATGGCCTCGATGGTCCGGTTCTTTGCCAGGGTAACCCGGTCTTCCCGGAAGGCCGGGTTCATCATCACCCGGGCGAACAGTTCCAGGGTCCGGGGAAGGTTGCGGGACAGGGACGCCAGGGAGACATTCCCCGCATCGCTGCCGATACCCCCCTCCACCGAGGAGGCCATGAACTCAAGCTCCGCGTCCAGGGCCTCGGGGGCCATATCCCTGGTGCCGCCGCTCCGCATGACCGCACCGGTGAGCCCGGCAAGGCCCGCCTTGTCGGCCGGCTCATAGATGCTCCCCACGTTCACGTAGGCCGTGAGGCTCACCACGGGCAGCTCCCGGTCCGGGAGCATGTGGACGACCATGCCGTTTTTCAGCACCGCCCGCTCGGTCCGGGGGACCTCGAAGGCCGGCTGCGGGAAGGTCATGGTGCGGGGGTCGGCCTTTGCTGTTTTGGGCGCCTCGGCGCCCAGGGCGGCAAGGGGTACGAGTACCAGAAATGCTAAGAACAGGGCGAAACGTTGCGTAATGGTCATTCGTGCGTCCTCGTTCGCGATAAGGTTGGCTGTGCCGCTACTTTACGTCTTCTTTCTTCGTGATGACCCCCACGGTCCGGTTCTCGCGGACGAAATACTTCCGGGCCACCCGGATCACGTCGTCGGGGGTCACCTTGGCCACCTCTTTGCGGTGCTCGATCAAGTACCGCCATGAGCCGGTGACCGCTTCATACTCGGTCAGGTTGCGGGCGAGCCCGCCGTTGGAGATCATCTGCCGGCTTTCCTCGTATTCCAGGCGATTGAGGATCTGCGCCAGCTCCCGCTCGGTCATGGGCTCCTTCTTGAGCCGCTCCAGCTCCTCGTAGATGGCATCCTCCACCTCCTTCGCCGTGTGGGGCGCGCGGGGGGTGGCGGCCAGCACGAAGAGGTTGGGATAGCGGCTTCCCGGGGCAGAAAAGGTTGAGACCTCGGCGGCCAGCTGCTTCTCCACCACCAGCTTCTTGTAGAGGCGCGAGGTGCGGCCGTCGGCCAGGATCATGTCGATCACGTCGAAGACGTAGTCGTCGGGATTGGGCAGGGTGGGCTTGTGGAAGCCGACAAGCAGTTCCGGCTCCGCGTCGGCCAGGATCTCCACCCGACGCTCGCCCTGCTGGGCGGGCTCCACCACGGCCACCGGTCCCACCAGGGTCCCGGGCGGGATATCGCCGAAGTACTTCTCAACCAGGGCGATGGTCTTGTCCGGGTCGATGTCCCCCACCAGGGCAACGATGGCGTTGTTGGGCTTGTAGTAGCGGCGGAAGAACTCCTCGGCCTTGGTCCTGGTCAGGTTCTCCAGATCGGACATCCAGCCGATGATCGGCTGACCGTAGGGGTGGGCATTGTAGGTGACGGCCACGAAAGTCTCCCAGAGCTTGGACCCCGGCTCCGTGTCGTAGGAGCGGCGCCGCTCCTCCATGACCACGTCGCGCTCGGTGTAGAACTCGCGCAGCACCGCGTTCTGCATCCGGTCCCCCTCGATGGCGGCCCAGAGCTCCAGCTTGTTGGAAGGCATGTTGATGAGGTAGGTGGTGCCGTCCTTGCCGGTCATGGCGTTGTAGCCGGCCCCGCCGTTGCGGGCGTAGATCTCGGCGAACTCCTCCTTGATCACGTACTTCCCGGCATCGGCCTCCAGGGCATTGAGCTTCTTGCCGAGTTCATCCACCCGGCCGGCGTCGGCCCGGGCGCCCTTGGCCTTCTCGGCGATCAGGGCCTGGGCCGTTTCCTCGATCTTGTCCAGGAGCGGCTTTTCGGCGGCATAATCCTTCGTGCCGAGGGTCTTGGTCCCCTTGAACAGCATGTGTTCCAGCAGGTGGGCGATTCCCCGCTCGTCGCTGCGCTCGTCCACGCTCCCCACCCGGAACCGGATCCACGCCGCCACCGTGGGGGAAGTATGGCGCTCAACCATGAGGAGCTTCATCCCGTTTTTCAGGGTATGCTCCCGCACCCGCTCCTCAAGGCCCGCGCCGAGGGCCGGGAGGATGACAACCAACGCCAGCAGTATTTGCACTGCGATGCACATAGCCGATCTTTTCATGTCCTACCTCAGTTGAAAGTGATTGCCGGGTCGTTCCGGCCGTCAGAACAGCGAAAACTTCACGTACCGCTTGGGGTTTTCCTTGATGTCCCTGACGAGCAGGTCCAGGTCGTCCACCATCCGGTTGAGCTTGTCGTAGAGCTCCTTGTCCGACAGGAGCTTGCCGGCGGTCCCCTCGCCCCGCTGGAGGCGCGTGGTGATCTCTTCCAGGGAGGAAAGGGAGCGGTCGGCCCGGTCGATGAGGCTCATCCCCTTGTCGTAGAAGCCCCGGTCGGCCAGGAGGAGCCCCAGGGTTCCCTCCTTGGCCACCAGCTTGCGGTTCAGCTCCCGCACCTCGTCCGCGGCACCGCCGGCCTTGTCGGCCACCGCCACCAGCTTGTCGTAGAGCTCACGGTCGCGAATGAGCTTGCTCAGGGTCCCTTCCGACGACTGGATCTCCGCCAGGGTGTCGTCGGCGCGGGACAGGATCTTCATGAGCCGGTCATAGGGCTCACGGCTCCGGTTGAGCATGCCGAGGGTACCCTCGCCCCGGTTCACTGATCCGGCGATGGTGTTCAGTTCCACCGTGAGCCGCACCAGGTTGTCGTAGAGCTTGGGATCGCTGGCGAAACGTCCCAGGGTCCCCTCGCCCCGCTCGGTCTTGGCCACCACGGCGTTGACCCGCTCAAAGGCCTCGCCCGCCTTCTGGACCACGTCGTCGAGCTTGGGGAGGCTGGTGCCCTGGAGCCGCGTCACGGGTGTGGCGATGATCTGGCGGGTGGGGGTGATGTCAACGTACTTTTCCCCCAGGAGTCCGCGGGTCTTGACGGTGATGACCGAGTCGCGGCCGATCTTCTTCAGGGCCTCCTCGTCCACCTCAAGCACCGCCTCCACCTCATTGCTCTGCTCGGGGCGCTCGAAACGGATGTCGGTGACGATGCCCACATCGACCCCGGCCAGCCAGACCGGAGCACCCACCTTGAGTCCGGCCACGTCGGTCATGATCACCGACAGCCTCCCCTTGGGCACGAAGAACTTGGTCTTGTCCCCCATGATCAGGACCCCGCCGGCAAAAAAGGCCAGGGCCGCCAGGACGAAAAGCCCGCCCCGCACCTGGGACCACGATATGGTGTCGCTTCGTTTCATGAACTGTCCTCTGTTCTAGTCGCTGTTCCTGAAGAGCGACGCCTCCGACGGCGTCAGGAACTCGCGGATATCGGGTACGGCGCACCGGCGCATCTCCTCCTCGGTCCCCTCGAAGAGGAGCCGCGCTTCGTGGAGGAACGAAAATCGCTCGGACACGGCGAAAGCGGTTTCCAGGTCATGGGTGACCATCAGGGTGGTTTTTCCCTCCCCCTGCAGGCGGAGCATCAGGTGCTGGATGTTGTAGACCCCCACCGGGTCGAGGCCGGTGGTGGGCTCGTCGAAAAAGATGTAGCGCGGCTCGGCGGCCAGGGCCCGGGCGATGGCCACCCGCTTTTTCATGCCGCCGGAGAGCTCTGCCGGATAGAGGTCGATGGAGTGCTCGAGCCCCACGAAGGAGAGCTTCTCAAGCACGATCCGCTCAATCTCCCCCTCGCCGAGGCGCCCCTCCTCCAGCAGCCGGTAGCCCACGTTTTCTCCCACCGTGAGAGAATCGAAGAGCGCCCCCCCCTGAAAGACGATGGCGATCTGCTTCCGGAGCCGGATCAGCTCGCTCTCGCTCAGGCTCCCGATGGGGATGCCGTCGATGGAGATGGTCCCGGCCTGGGGGCGGATCAGTCCCAGCATGAGCCGCAGGATGGTGGTCTTGCCGGCCCCGCTCCGTCCCAGGATGGTGCGGTTCACGCCCGGCGCGAGAAACAGGTCGAACTCCGTGAGGATCGTCCGCCCGCCCACGGAGTAGGAAACCTTGTCCATCCTGATGCCCTGTTCGCCGCCGCTCACGTCGTCGCCCTCACCGGAACACAATAAATATCTTGGTCATGAAAAAATCGGCCACCAACACCATGACCGATGAGAGAACCACTGCCCGCTTGGCCGACGTCCCCACCCCCTCGGCGCCGCCGCTGGTGGAAAGCCCCACGTAACAGCCGATGAGCGCGATGAGCGTACCGAAGACAAAGGGTTTCATCACCCCCTCGATGAGGTCCTGGAACACCATGAACTGGGGCAGTGACTTCCAGTACATGAGGAGGTTGATGTCATACCCCGCCGCAATGATGTACCCGCCCAGCAGGGCCACCGCGTCGGTGACCAGGGCGAGCATGGGCATGGCCAGCATCAGTGCCTTGAGGCGGGAGGTGACCAGCCGGCTGACGATGTCGGTCCCCTCCACCCGCATGGCGTCCACCTGCTCGGTCACCACCATGGTGCCCAGCTCGGCGGTGATGGACGAGCCGACCCGGCCCGCGACCATGAGGGACGAGAGGACCGGCCCCAGCTCCTTTACCATGGTTACCGCCACCATCCCCCCCACGTAGCTGGTGGCGGCGAAGGGCTTGAGCTGGATCAGGGCCTGGAGCGCCATGACCATGCCGGTGAACAGTCCCGTGAGGCAGATGATGAAGAGGGAGCCGACGCCCATCTTGTCGAACTGGATGACGAATTCCCGGTAGTAGCCGGGGCGGCGGAAGATGCGCACCACGGCCCTGAGCGACAGGACGCAGAACGCCTGGAATTCGGCGAGGAAGCTTTTGACGGTGTGTTCAATGGAGGTCAATGGCATCGGTTGTCACTGGAGCGCGGCAGCCACCGCCTCATGCACGTCATCCACAAAGATGAAGGTAAGCTCGTTCTTCACGTCGTCGGGGATATCCTCAAGGTTCTCCCGGTTGCGCGAGGGCGCCACCACGGTCTTGACCCCGGCCCGCCGGGCCGCCAGGACCTTCTCCTTAAGGCCGCCGATGGCCAGCGCCCGGCCGGTGAGGCTGATCTCGCCGGTCATGGCCACGTCGCGCCGGGCCGGCCGTCCCGACAGCAGCGACACGATGGCGGTCACCATGGTGAGCCCGGCGGACGGGCCGTCCTTGGGAATAGCCCCGGCCGGCACGTGGATGTGGAGATCGCTGTCCTCGAAGGCCCCCTCGTCGATCCCCCAGTCCGCGCAGGTGGCGCGCACGTAGGAAAGGGCGGTCCGGGCCGACTCCTTCATCACGTCCCCCAGGCTGCCGGTCAGGATCAGATCCCGCTTCCCCTTCATGCGGGTCGCCTCCACGAAGAGAATGTCCCCGCCGGTCTCGGTCCAGGCGAGCCCCGTCACCACGCCGACCCGATCCTGTTCCGCCGCCACCTCGTTGAAGAAGGTGCGGGGCCCCAGAAACTCCTCCACCACCTCGGGGGTGATGGTCTCCCGCAGGGGCTTGCCCTGGGTGATCTCCTTGGCCACCTTGCGGCAGACCGATGCGATGCTCCGCTGCAGGTTGCGCACCCCGGCCTCCCGGGTGTAGTCGCCGATGATCTTGTAAATAGCGGCAGACGCAAAGGCGGGAGGGGTGGCGGAGAGGCCGTTTTCCTCAACCTCCTTGGGGATGAGGTAGCGGACCGCGATCTTTTCCTTCTCCTCGTCGGTGTAGCCCGAGAGCCGGATCACCTCCATCCGGTCCTTGAGGGCCGCCGGCACCGGGTCCAACAGGTTGGCCGTGGTGATGAACATGACGTTGGAGAGATCGAAGGGCACGTCCAGATAGTGGTCGGTGAAGGTGCTGTTCTGTTCCGGGTCGAGCACCTCCAGGAGCGCGCTGGCCGGGTCGCCTCGGAAATCGAGGCCGATCTTGTCCACCTCGTCGAGCATGAAAACCGGGTTGTTGCTGCCGCAGCGGAAGATCTCCTGAATGATCCGGCCCGGAAGCGCGCCGATGTAGGTGCGGCGGTGGCCGCGGATTTCCGCCTCGTCCCGCATCCCCCCCAGGGACATCCGGATGAACTTCCGCCCCAGGGCCCGGGCGATGGACTTGCCGAGGCTCGTCTTTCCCACCCCCGGCGGGCCCACGAAGCAGAGGATCGGCCCCTTCATCCTCTCGCGCAGGGTCCGGACGGCCAGGTATTCGAGAATCCGTTCCTTGACCTTCTTCAGGTCGTAGTGGTCTTCGTCCAGCACCGCCTCGGCCTGGTTGATGTCATGGTTGTCCGCCGTCGACCTGCCCCAGGGCATGCCGGCCAGGTAGTCCAGATAGGTGCGGGCCACCGTGTATTCGGGGGACGAAGGATTGATCCGGTCCAGCCGCTTGAGTTCCTTGTCGGCGATCTTGCGGACCTCGTCGGGCATGCCGGCGTTCTGGATCCGGCTCCGCAGCTCGGTCATCTCGGTGCCGCGCGGGTCCTCCTCGCCAAGCTCCTCCTGGATCTGCTTCATCTGCTCCCGCAGCAGGTACTCCTTCTGGCTCTTCCCCACCCGGCGGGTCACTTCGGCCTGCACTTCGCCCTTCACCTGGAGCCGTTGCACCTCGGCAGTCAGGTGCATGTACACCTTCTTGAGCCGCTCAAGGGGGTCCACGGTCTCCAGGAGCCGCTGCTGCTCGTCCAGGGGGAGGTTCACGTAGAGGGCCACCAGGTCCGCCAGCCGGGCCGGGTTGTCGATCAGGTCGATCATCTTCATGACGTCGTCCGGCAGGGGGCGACCATACGAAAGAGCGATCTTGAGGAGTGCGTTGAGACTCTGGACCAGAGCTTCGGAAACCACTGACTTCTCGAAGAACTCGTGGACCACCTCACAGCGGACCTGGATGTGGGGAAGCGTATCCGCCACGTCCAGGATCCGTACCCGCACGACCCCCTCCAGGACCACCTTGCCGCCCCCCTCGGGAAGCCGGTAGATCTGGTTCACCTTGCAGAGGGTGCCGATCTCGCAGAGCTGTGGCGTCTGGCCGGGCACCGCCTCTTCCCGGGTCCGGGCGAGCACCACCATCTGCTCGTGGCCGAGCATGTCCTCGAACGCGGTCAGTTCGTCGTCCTTGAGGAACAGCGGGAAGATCATATAGGGAAAGGCGACGATCTCCCGGAGGGGAAAGAGCGGAAGAACGGCGGGGACTGATATCGACACGGACTCGGACATGGGAACTGACCCTCTGGTCGAGCGGCTCACGGTGGCGGCAGAGTACAGAAAGAGTAGCCTCTGAAGCCGCGCCTGTCAATGAATGGCGCGTGAATGCAACAAGGTCGCGGGGATAGGAACACCCACTCCTCAGCCTGCGGCGACGCTCTCCCATTCTTCGTACAGGGAGGCAATGCGAGCGGTGAGTCCGGCATGTTCTTCGCCCCCCCGCCGGGCCTGCTCGTGGTCATCGAAAAAGGCCGGATCAGCCATGCGCGCCTCCAGGTCGGCCAGGAGCCCTTCTTCGGCGGCAATGGCGGATTCCAGCTCTTCGAGGCGCTTCAGGCGGCGCTTTTCGTCCCGCTGGCGGGCCTTTTCCTCCTCCCGCTGGCGCTGCCGCTCCTCCTTGGATTCCGCGGTCGGCGACCCGGCCGATGCGTCAGGCACCTGGGACCGGCCAGCGGCGGCCTGTGGGGCCGGGCAATCGTCCGCTGCTTTTTTCCGCAGGTAATACTCGTAGTCGCCGTGATAGCTGGTAAGCCGACCTCCCTCCACCTCCACGACCCGGGTGGCCAGGCCGTCGATGAAGTGCCGGTCGTGGGAGACGAAGACCACGGTGCCGGCAAAGGTCTTGAGGGCGTCCAGCAGCACCTCCTTGCTGAAGAGGTCCAGGTGGTTGGTTGGCTCGTCCATCAGCAGCAAGTTCGAGGGCCGCAACAGCATCTTGGCCAGTGCCAGCCGGTTCCGCTCGCCGCCCGAGAGGACCTCTACCCGCTTGTGGATGTCGTCGCCGGTGAAGAGGAAGGCGCCGAGGATGTCCCGCAGCTGGGGCACCATGTCGAAGGGTGCGTCGGCCAGCAGTTCCTCGTGGGCCGTTTTCGCGCCGTCCAGCACCTGGGCCTGGTCCTGGGCGAAGTAGTCGGCAACCACGTTGTGGCCGGCGATCCGCTCCCCTCCCTGGAACGGCTTGCCGGCCAGCACCCCCATGAGGGTCGACTTGCCGGCGCCGTTGTGCCCCACCAGGGCGATCCGCTCTCCCTTCTCCACCGTCAGATCGATCCCGTCCAGGACCACGTGACTGCCGTAGGCTTTGGTCACCCCCTTCAGCTCCAGCACGATCCTGCCGCTCTTGGGGGGATCGGGGAAGCGGAAGCGGATCTTCTTGCGCTCAGGCGGCAACACGATCCGCTCGATCTTTTCCAGCTGTTTGACCCGCGATTGGACCAGGGCCGCCTTGTCAGCCTTGTAGCGGAAGCGGTTGATGAAGTCCTCGATCTTGGCGACTTCCTCGTCCTGGCGCCGCTTCGCCTCGAGCAGGGCCGCCACCCGCTCCTCCCGGGCCGTCAGGTAGCGGCTGTACGAGCAATGATAGTCGGTAAGGGTGCCGTTCCAGACCTCCGTGATCCGGTGGCAGACCTGGTCCATGAAGAAGCGGTCGTGGGAGACGAGGATGACCGAATGGGGATACTCCTGGAGATACCCCTCAAGCCAGTTGCGGGCCTCGATGTCCAGGTGGTTGGTCGGCTCGTCCAGCAGCAGCACGTTGGGCTTTTTCAGCAGGAGCTTGGCCAGGGCGATCCGCATCTGCCAGCCGCCGGAAAACTCGCCGCAGTCGCGCTGCCGGTCGCCGGTGGTGAAGCCGAGCCCGTCCAGGACCCGGCAGGCCTCCGCCTCCATGGAGTATCCGCCCCGCAGCCGGAACTCCTCCTGGAGCCGGCCGTAGCGTTCGAGACACTCGCCGTGCTCCGGCGCATCGTGAGAGATATTCTCCAGCCGCGACGTCAGTTCGTGCAGCTCCCGTTCCAGGGACTGAAGGTCTTCCAGAGCGGTCATGGCCTCCGCCAGGAGCCCTCGGCCGCGGGTCACGATCCCGTCCTGGGGAAGGTAGCCCACCGTGGCGCCCCGGGCGAAGATGAGCTCGCCCGATGTCTGTTCCACGAGCCCGGCAACGATGCGCATCAGGGTCGACTTCCCGGCCCCGTTCTCGCCCACGAGGCCGACCCGTTCCCCCTTTTTCAGATGCCAGTCGATCTCCGCGAACAGGGAGGTGCCGGCGAAATCCTTTGACAGTTTTCTCAGATGGAGCATGAAGGTATCCCGAACCGCGTTCCGTTAGCGCTACAGGGCTATACTAGGGGGTGCCCCGCGATTTTGTCAATTGCTCCGGCAGGCGGGCGCACCAGGGGCCAGTTTTTTCTTATTACACAAGGGAAAACTCTGCTATACTTTTGAGGTTTTATCGACCTTCAGCGCCTATGGGGCGTTCGAATACCCATCGGGTCGCGCGGCCTGTGCCGCGGGCGACCATACATTTCCGCGGCGCGGGGCATTCCGCAGACCGCACAAAGGACTGAAATCAATGGCAAAAAAGATGCTCATCAACGTGATGCATCCGGAGGAATCACGCGTCGCCATCGTTGAAGACGGCAAGCTGGTTGATCTGGACATCGAAATCGAGGGGAGCGAACAAACCCGAGGCAACGTCTACAAGGGGGTGGTGGTCCGGGTGGAACCGGGACTGCAGGCCGCCTTCGTCGACATCGGACTGAAACGGCTCGGCTTCCTCCAGATGGGGGAAATCCATCCCTCGTTCTGGCAATGGCGCAGCGATATCCCCGAAGAGAGCCGCAGCCGCCGTCCCCGCATCCAGGAAGTCATCCGCCGGGGGCAGGAGCTCATTGTCCAGGTGGAAAAGGGCGAACGGGACATGAAGGGCGCGGCTCTGACCACCTACATGTCGTTTCCGGGCCGCTACATGGTGCTCATGCCCGGCAGCGACTCGGCGGGCATTTCCCGCAAGGTGGAGAGCGAGTCCGACCGGAAGAAGCTCAAGGAAAAGGTGGCCGAGCTGGAAATCCCCGAAGGCTACGGCTACATCGTCCGGACCGAGGCCCTGGGCAAGACCAAGACGGAACTGGCCAAGGATCTCCAGTACCTGGTGAAGCTCCACCAGGGCATCGTGGACAAGGCAGCCGCGGCCAAGGGCCCCACTCTTCTCCACCGGGAACTGGACGTGGTCATCCGCACCATCCGCGACTACTTCACCGCCGAGATCGACGAAGTGCTGGTGGACAGCAAGGACGTCTACAAGCAGGCCCGCGAATTCTTCAAGCAGACCATGCCCAAGTTCGAGAAGCTGGTGAAGCTCCACACGGAAAAGCGCCCCATCTTCTCCCGCTACCAGATCGAAGAACAGATCGACCTCATCTACGAAAAGAAAGTTCCCCTCAAATCGGGCGGCTACCTCATCATTGAGCCAACCGAGGCCCTGGTATCCATCGACGTCAACTCAGGCAAGACCACCGGCGAGAAGGGGGTCGAGGACACCGCCTACAAGACCAATCTGGAAGCGGCCGAAGAGGCTGCCCGTCAGCTGCGGATGCGCGACCTGGGCGGGCTCA